>DATCFJ010000966.1:0-6636 GCA_036509605.1 Polyangiaceae bacterium
GGCAACGGGCAAAAATGTGATCGTGATCGGCGGTGGCGACACGGGCAGTGACTGCATCGGGACCTCGCACCGCCAAGGCGCGCTCAGCGTAACCAGTTTTGAGATTATGCCTCGCCCGCCCGAAGAGCGTGCGTCCTCGACACCCTGGCCGCTCTGGCCGCTGCAGCTCCGCACCTCGTCTTCTCACGAGGAAGGCGGCAAGCGGGATTGGAGCGTTTCCACAGAAAGTGTCTCAGGCAACGGCAAGGTCGAGAAGCTCCATTGCGTGCGGGTCGAGCTCAAGGGTGGCCGCTTCGAGCGAGTCGCCGGTAGCGAGTTCGAGCTGCCCGCCGACTTGGTGCTTCTGGCCATGGGCTTCGTGCACCCCGAGCACCCCGGCATCGTCAGCGATCTCGGACTCAAGCTCGATCGCCGTGGCAACGTCGAGGTCGACGCAGACTTCATGACCAGTGTCCCGGGCGTGTTCGCCGCGGGCGACTGTCAGCGTGGGCAGTCTCTCGTCGTTTGGGCGATCGCAGAGGGTCGCAAAGCGGCTCGAAACGTCGACCAATTCCTGATGGGTCATACCGAGCTGCCGTGAAGGCCTGGGCGAGAGCAAGGTAAGCCGAGGTAGGTGCGCCGCTCACGGGGCGCGACCAACAGAGCCGCGCCGCTCCGGGCGCGACCAACAAAGCCGCGCCGCCTCAAACCCCGCTCGATGCCTCGGTTTTCACAGGGTGTTTCGCCGAAGACCGAGAGAGTGCGTGGTGTCCGGGGCGGACTCCGTGCGATGCTGTGACTGTTTTGAGCTCGCGCATAGTTCGCAACAAAGGCAAAGCCGCCCGCCAAGCGCCACCACGAGCGGAGGAGACGTCGCAGCCTGACGTGCAAATCTCCTATTCACCCGCCGGTCACGAGACCATGGCCGCGATCGCCGAGGAGCTGCTTCTGCCCTCAGCCGAGATGGTGAGCGAGACACACGACGACGCCCCCGAAGTGTCGTTCGCCGAAGGCCCAGTCGGTCGCGAAACGCTGGCGCTGATCGCGGCAGAGGCGAGGCCGCTTCGTGCCCCGCAGACTACGCTCAACTACGGCGACCGCATCTCGAACGCACCTGGCGCCAAGACTCCGAGTCGAGCTCCCGCTCCGCTCGCGGAGTCCCCGAGTCGAATGCCGAGCTCGGAGAGCTCGCCCGGCGAGGCTCCATTCGCGATCTTCGAAATGCTGACGTTCGTGGTGCAGGGCCCAGAGATCGCGCAGCTGTCGTCCGATGCCGTGCGACGACGTTTCGTAGAGGAGCACCTTCTGCACCGCCTGCCGGCGAAGAACATGGCACAGGTAGATCGAGTCGATGTAACGCCGTGGACCGTGCACGGCACCGTAGTCGTGCGCGTGTGGTTCAAGCTCTGAGCGGCCTCAGTCACTCAGACCGCTAGCGATCGCGCGTCTGACTGCTTGCACGAGCGGGTCCGCGACTTCACCGCCGAAATTCGCGGGATCGACCGGAGCATGCACCACGACGGACACTTCGGCACCCGAGGCGACGCGCGCGCCCTTGGCGGGCAAAATCCGATTCGTGCCGGTCACCGTCACAGGCAAGATGCGCGCGCCAGCACCAACGGCCAGGTGAAACCCACCTAGCTTGAAGGCGCCCAGCGTGCCGTCACGACTACGCGTGCCCTCCGGTGCGATCCAGATGCTCGTGCCCTGCGCGAGCGCGGCCCTGCCCCGTTCGAGGCTAGCGATTGCGCGATCCCGCGCGGAGCGGTCGAGCTCGATGAACCCCGCTTCACGCATGGCTCGAGCCCAAATCGGGATGCGAAACAGCTCTGCTTTGGCCACCATGCGCAGGCGCATTGGCAACGTCTGGTACAGCACTGGGATGTCGTACAGAGACTGATGGTTCGACATCACCACCAGCGCTTCGTTGGCCGGGACTTGCTCCAAGCCGCTAGAGTGCAGCGCGACTTTAGCGTTAGACAGCAGGCTCTTCGACCACCAATCCAGACGCGCGTCGCTAGCTTCTGGGGTGAGCTTCCCGCGTAGCGCGTCGAAGATGGTCGGAACGCTGATGCGCAACGTGACCGCCGCCGCATAAAGGAGGTGACCGAGCGACATTCCCTGGCCGGAGTGTGTCAGCCTTTCGCGTAGCCGGCCGGGTATTTCTGGCGCACATCCACACCGAGGTAGGTTCCCTGAACACCACCCGACACACCCCAGACACTCGCGAATTGAAACTCGAGGAATGCCGAACTGCAAAAGGCGGCAAGCGCTGGCGGCCGGGTATTGGTTACGGAGCGCCCGCTCGTGACCGTAGGCAACCTCAAATAGCCGTGGTAATTCTCATCTTTGGGTTTCTCAGAGGCGCCGCGAAACGCGGGCATTGGGCTTGAGCGATGAATGTGACGTGTCCCGGGTGTCCGGCGAAATATGCGGTTCCGGACGAAAAAGTCCGCGGCAAAAAGGTGCGTATCACCTGCAAACACTGCGGCACGAACATCGTCGTCGATGGCAGCGCGATCGGCGCAGAGCAAAGCGTCGTACCGAAGGTGACACAGCCGGCGCAGCCAGCTGTCATCGAAGCGTCGTACATTGTGGGCTTTGCGGACGATCGCCAAGAGACGCACACCGTAACAGAAATCGTCGCGATGTACCGCAGCTCGAAGGTCGACGATGAAACGTTGGTCTGGAAGGACGGCATGCCGGACTGGCTCTCGCCCTTCGATGTGCCGGAGATCGCAGCCGTGTTTCACAAGAGCGGCGTGGCGCGACGCGTTGCCAACGCTCCCTTGTCGACCCCGCCCGATGACGAACCGACGAGGGTCGCGCGCTCCCCGTTCGGCGAAGACGTGGACCTCGCGCCTGGCCCCAAGGTTCTACTCGAGCTCGACTTGCCGCAGGATCCAGTGAAACCAGCGGCGGCAATCCGGCAGTCGGTTCCAGAGATCAAACCCGCTGCGACGCCGTTCACCGCAGCGCCGAAAGCGGCGCCGGTTGCTACCAAACCAGTAGCTGCAGCATCCCGGCGCACGGAAAAGCGCGGCGGCGCGGTCGATCTGTTCGGCGGTGTGGCCGATGCGGGCGGCGAAGCAGACGCCTCGCTGGACCTCGGCTTCCCGCAAGAAGCGGAGCACAAGCTCACCGGCGCTCGCAACGAAAGCTCCGTACTGTTCTCGCTCGACGCGCTCACCAAACCCGATCCGAAGGCGGCTGGTCAGAAGAAAGCGCGCGACAAGGAGCAAGAGAAGCAGGCGACAGCAGCTCTCTTCGGTGACAACGCACCTGACTCGTTGTCCAACATGGGTGGCGGCGGATTCTCGGCGCTGGCCGCGCCGGATTTCACGAAGCCCGTGACCGCGATGCCAGAGGCGCAGGTACGCCCGAGCGATCCGGTCGAGGTACCGAACGCGCCCGAGAAGAAGAAGGGCGCCGCGGTGTGGGTGGCTTTGGTGCTCGGGATCGCGGCCGCGGCCGGCGCGGCTTTTTTCATGATGCAAAAGAAGTCGAGCATCGAGAAAGCTCCAGATTCAGCCGCGCCCGAGACCAAAGCAGCCGCAGCGCAACCCAGCGCAGCGGCGAGCGCAGCCGCAACTGAAGCTCCCGCGGCGAGCGCGGCGAGCGCGGCGAGCGCGGCGGAAATGGCGACGACTTCGCCAGCGGAGAGCGTCGCCCAGGCGATCACCGCAGCGGGCGCAAAACCGGCGGCCAGCGCCGCAGCAGTCGCCGCTACGCAGGCAGCCGCCGGCAGCGTGAACAAGCCCGCCGAAAAGCCGGCGAACGCGAAGAAACCGGATGCCCCTGCAGCTGCAAACGCGCCCGCTCCGGCCGCCGACGGGGCTGCCTTCGATAAAAGCGCCGCCGTATCGGCCCTGGTTGCCGCTGCCGCAAACGCAGCCAGCTGCAAGAAGCCTGATGGCCCCACCGGCTCGGGCAAGGTGTCCGTCACCTTTGCCCCGAGCGGGCGCGCCACGATGACCAACGTAGCTGGCGCTTTCGCAGGGACCGACGTGGGCGGTTGCGTCGCGCGTCTATTCCGTGCGGCGAAAGTGCCTGCGTTCTCCGGCGACCCGGTCACGGTCTCGAAGAGCTTCTCGATCGAGTAGCGCGCAGACGTTACGGATGAATGTAGACGATCGTGCCCTGGTCGAGGGCGTCGGTCGTGTACGCCGCGTGCCAATGCTCCGGCACATCCGGCGAAGACCAGAGAAACGCGCGGCGCGCATCGATCGGCGACATGTTCACGCAACCGTGCGAGCGGACGTGGCCGAAGTCGTCGTGCCAGTAAGCGGCGTGTAACGCGTAGCCGCTCTTGAAGTACATCACCCACGGCACGTCGCGCAGCTCGAACTCGTGATCGGCAACGCTCGAGTCCATGGTGGTCGTGATGTGTTTTTGGTAGACGCGGAACGTGCCCATCGGCGTGCTGAGCGTTTTCTGTGGGTCGCCCATGCCGTCGCGTCCCGTCGAGACGAGCGTCGCGTACACTGGCACGTCCCCTTCCCACAACACGAGCGTCTGATTCACGATTGAGATCTCGATCCACTTGGCCTTCTTGTTGGCCCAAGCAGGAAGCCGGCTGGCCTTGGCTGCCGTGCGCAGCTCAGCGCTCTTCAGCCACTGGCCACCGCGCGCTTGCACGAAGCGCTCGCTGCCGTACTCCTTGATGTTGCCGGTGAGCGCGACGAAATCGCGACCTGCGACGGCATCGCCTTTGACGGGCGCGCCGCCACTGAAATCGTAGTAGGAAGTGCCGGCTTTTTGCGCGAAGGCAACCGGCAAACCGACTTGTTTAATGTCGACGCCGTGAAATGGCGACCCGGATTCAGCCTTGAGCTTGTCTGCTGGAATCAGGCGCGCATCGGCGGTGATCGCAAAGCGGCGATCTTGCGCCTCTGGGCCCGCCACGAACGTGCCAATCAGCGACACGCCGGCGTGCCGCTTCAGGCGATCGGCGATCACAGCAAAGCTAGGTGCCTTGAACGAGGAAATGTTCGGAATGCGTCGGTCCCCTTGTAGCCACCACGGCACGCGGTCGTCGCCGTTGCCACCGAAGCGCAGGTTCTCGTCCAGCGGTTTTGCGTGTTCGGGGATCGCACCGCTGGCGATGCCGTTCTCATCGAGCGGCACGTCGTTCGCGCCGGCTTCGAGAAAGTCCCACTTGTCGTGCAGCTTCTTCCAATTGCGCAGGTGCCGCTCGAGCCGCATCTCGTATTCGAACTGCTCGGCCTTGGTTGGAATGCGCATGTAGTTCGGCGCGATCGAACGCAGGAACGCGTACTTGTATGGCATTGGCTTGCTGCGGTCCGGTTCGACCTGGATCGCGCGAGCCAAGGGGTGGTCGAGCTTCAAAGTGGCGTTTAGCCCGGCACACACGAAGCCGGCCGGGCGGACCGCGTACCAGCCATCGGGGCAACCTTCGTTCCCCACCGGTTTTTCCGAGCGAGCGATGCGGGCACCGACGCGCAGATAGCCCAGGGTCTCGGCCTTTGGGTCGGGCTTCTGCATCACCGCGACGGTCATGGCGATTGGCGCCAGCTGGGGCCCATCCGCCGGCGGTACCGGGACGTGTGAGAAGTCGTTCGGATCGGCCACAATCCCGCCATTTTCGGGCTTGAGGCGTGAGGCGCCGGGGTCCCGCGAGTCGAACGGGCTTGGACCCGAGCAGCCGGCCACCCACACCAGGGCCGCAAACGAGGCCGTCGCTTGGCGGAAACTCAGACGTCGCGTCGAAAGCATAACCTCCACATGCCAAAACCTGACGAATGGGCCCAAAAATCGGCGTACTGTGCGGCCCTTGAACCCGCGGGACCGCAGCGGGTCCCCCCTCATTCCTAAGCGAGAAGCGAAGCGACCATGGCTAAGGAAACTCTAACGATTACCGACAACCGCACCGGCAAGACCTACGAAGTGCCGGTCACCGAGGACACCATCAAGGCGCTGGATCTCAAGCAGATCCACGTTCAAGACGGCGACTTCGGGCTGATGACTTACGACCCCGCGTTTATGAACACGGCGTCCTGTCGCTCTGCAATCACGTACATCGACGGCGACAAGGGCATCCTTCGCTATCGAGGTTACCCTGTCGATCAACTCGCGGAAAAGGCGACGTACCTCGAGTGCGCCTACCTGCTGATCAACGGCGAGCTGCCGACACAGTCGGAGCTCGACAAGTACACCAGCGACATCACGCACCACACGTTCGTGCATGAGAACGTGCGCACGTTCATCGACGGCTTCCGCTACGACGCACACCCAATGGGCATGCTGGTAGCAACGGTGAGCGCGCTCAGCACGTTCTACCCTGAAGCCAAGCACGTGCTCGATCACGACATTCGGCGCCAGCAAATGGTGCGTCTGATCGCCAAGATGCCAACGCTCGCGGCCTGGAGCTTCCGGCACAGCATGGGCATGCCGTTCGTCTATCCGAGCAACGAGGTGAGCTACACCGAAAACTTCCTGCAGATGATGAAGCGCATCGCAGAGCCGAAGTTCGAGGTACACCCGGAGATCGTCAAGGCGCTCGACGTGCTGTTCATCTTGCACGCCGATCACGAGCAGAATTGCTCTACCAATGTCATGCGCTCGATTGGCAGCTCGCGTGCCGACCCGTACGTCGCCGTCGCTGGCGCGGCAGCCGCGCTCTACGGTCCGCTTCAT
>DATCFJ010000967.1:0-14521 GCA_036509605.1 Polyangiaceae bacterium
GGCATTGCGCTCCGCCGCCGAGCGTGCCGGGAGAGCGGTCGCGAGGGCAGCGCTGAGCATCCCCGAGCCGCTCGACGAAGCGCCTTAAACGCGCCGTAGTCCGGCCGTCAACTCTCGAAGTAACATTTAAAATCGCCTGTAAGCCGGCGAGTTTATTGACTATTAAGTTGCGCCCATTGCGCGCTTGAAGCGCTTTGCATCGGCGAACATGTCCACGTTCGTGAACACGTAAGTCGCGTTCTGCTCGCCGCCCGCTTGTGCGATGTTAGCCAGCTTCTCGATGGCCGGGTCCTCATAGCGTGACTTGTGGCCGGCTGGGCCGGGGAGGCGGTAGTACGCGCCCTTACGCTTCGAGAGCCCGTGGTGGAGCGGGTCGCGGGCGGACAGCGTCTGCGTCTCTTCTGCCAAGTCATCGGCGTCTTCCGGGTTCCAGGCGGGGCCTGGCTCGAACACGATGGTCTCGAACTGCTTGCGAACGTTCTTTAGGAAATCGCGCAGCGCGGTGCGATTGGCGCGAGAGCTTGGAAAATCAGGCGGAGCCACGAAGACGGCTGTCTTTGCCGCGAGCTCTTTGGCGACCTCCCCGAGGGTCTTTAAGGCGGTCTCGATCACCTTGCCGTCGCGGAACCCTTCTTGGCCGATCTCGCGAGGGCCCAGCAAGGCGAACTCGAAGCCGGGTGGGGCCTCGCGGCGCCAGCGGCGCACCGTGCCCGGGCCGGGGACCGCCAAGTGCGTCTCCTGCACTTCGACGAACAAGTATTCCTTGAAATAGCGTGTCGCGGGTACCGCGAAACCAGCGCAACCAACGACCATCATTCGGCCGCAACCGTAACACACGCCATCCGCTATCGCTCGCCTCGGGCCAGAAAAATCGCTTTGGAACTGCGATTTAGCGTTCCGCCGGAGCGGATCCACAAAACGACGCGGCGCTCGAGGATCTCCTCGAGCGCCGCAACCGTTTCAGCGCAGTTTCCCTTTAGCCGCCGATGCACTCGACGAGGCAGTTGTCGTGCAAACACCCGAGCAGCGCGTTCGTTTGGCTGCCGATCAGGGTGCCACAGTCCTGGCTCGAGTGGTGGGCCGTGTTCGTCGTGCACTGGTCAAAGCACATGCTGCGCAGGTCGGCGTCGTCGACGCCGCTGCTGGCGAAGCCGTCTTGCAGACACTTTTGAACGCACGCCATTTCGCCGCCGTCGTTCGGGCCGCCGTAGCCGCATTGGTTCCCCGGATCGGTCGCGTAGCACTGCCCGAACTCCGCACAGCAGTGAGCCTGGACGCAAACGGCGCACACGTCTGTCGGGTTGGCCGGGTCGGGCGTACACTCTGACGGGGTTCCCGGAGCGCCCGCGTCGCCCGTATCACATTGATACGAGGTCGCCGCGTCGCCGCCGGCCGCGGGAGCGCCGCCGCTTCCGGCCGTGCTGGTCGAGCCTGCGGTTGCGCCGCCTGCGCTCGTCGCGCCGCCCGCGCTCGTCGCGCCCGCCGTCGTATTAGTTGCCCCCGCGTCTCCGACGGCTCCGGCGCTGCCGGCATCCGTGCTGGTCGTGACCACACACGCAGACGCGACGAACGCGCCAACGACACCCAGAGCCGCCACCACATGCCAATAAGACTTAGTCTGTTGCATCTTCATCTCCCGATAATGAGTGCCAGGAGTCTCTCATCCTTCGCCTGACACAGGAAAGCAAGCGGCCATCCGGACGCGCTGATTAGATATACGTTAGCCGAACGGGAGTTATTCGTTTGTGTTAGTTCGATACCGCTACACTACAAGTGCGCCGTGGCCGGGGACTGGCAACAGGCTGGAATGTATAGACTTTCTGCGCTGCTCGGCTCTCGCTCGATCTCGCCACAGCTACAAGCCTCTGGGCCGACTACTTGTGGGGGCCGCGCGTACCAGACCGTTAGCCACCGATCGCGCGTTTCACGCGCAGGACCAGGTCGTCGATCTTAAATGGCTTGGTGATGTAGTGGCGCGCGCCTGACTGAATCCCCTTGATGACCTCGGATGGCCCGGTCTTGGCGGTCAGAAAAATGATCGGGATCGCCTTGAGGCCCGGTAGCAGTCGGACGGCAGCTGCAACTGCGTGGCCGTCGAGCCCAGGCATCATCACGTCGAGCAGTAGCAGGTCGGGCGCGGGCGGCTTGCCGGCGAGGGCGAGGGCCGACTGGCCGTCGTTGGTGACTACCACCTGATAGTACTGCGACAGAACCTTCGAAAGCATGGTGCTGATCGCTGGGTCGTCTTCAGCGATCAGGATGCGCTTTTGGGGAGCTTCAGACACGCGCTACTCCGTTCGTCTTTACCAAGTTCCCCTGCTTCCCGTCACGGCCGGAGCGCCCCAGGACTTCAGGGCGTGCCTGCCGAAAGGATGTCCGGCGCGCGCGGCGCTCTGGATCAAAAAGGCGTGAAGAGCTGACATGTCCGTGTCCAGGTAATTGGCGATGGCTTTGCGACTTCAAGGGCTACCATGGCTGAGCGTCGGCGGATCCGCCAACTGGCTCTGGGCGGGCGACGAAAAGCTTGCGGCCGCCTCGATTTACGCTCGCGATTGCTTGCCGCGGGCGGCTCAGCTGGCCCATAGTCCGGGTCGATGCCGAAAATCCTCCACATTGAGGACGATCCCGCAAATCGATTGCTCGTACGCAAGCTGCTGACGCCGGCCGGATTCGAAGTGATCGACGCAGCCGACGGGCTCGAGGGGATCCGTCTCGCCTTGCAGCAGCGGCCGGATCTCGTGCTGGTGGACATCGCGATCCCTGGCCTCGACGGCTACGAGGTGACCTTGCGCCTGCGCTCGGAGCCGAAGCTGCGTGGCGTGCCCATCGTCGCCATCACCGCGGAGGGCGATCGCGATACTAGTTTGGCGGTCGGATGTGACGGCTTCCTGCAAAAGCCGATCGATGCGCGCTCCTTCGCTGACAAGCTTCGCGGCTATCTCGACGGGCGCCGGGAGAGCACCTCGCCCGATGCCACCGGGCAACACCTTCGCTTGCAAAGCCAGCGTATCGTCTCCCATCTGGAGGAGAAGATCGCCGAGCTGTCCGCGGCCAACCAACGCTTGCTCGGCGCCGATCAAGCAAAGAAGGAGTTTTACCGCAACATTTCCCACGAACTGGCCACGCCCATGACCCCGATCGTGGGCTATTTGAAGCTGCTGATCGATGGCGAGCTCGGCGATTTAGCGACACCGCAAGTCAAGGCCTTGCGCGCCATGGCCGACTGCGTTCAGCGCCTGCGCCGCTTGATCGACAACCTGCTCGATGTGACCGCGCTCGAGACCGGTCGCATGCGCTTCGCGCAACGCGAGTTCGATCTCGCTGAGCTCGTTCGTCAGGCAATTGCTCGCCAGCCTGGGCTCAACGATGGGCGCCTGCGACTCGTTGCGGACTTACCCAAGCGCGGCACGCTCGTGGGCTATGGGGACGTCGAGC
Organism: Polyangiaceae bacterium; assembly: GCA_036509605.1. Lineage (GTDB taxonomy): Bacteria > Myxococcota_A > Polyangia > Polyangiales > Polyangiaceae > PMG-095. The sequence continues at coordinate 3,436 of DATCFJ010000967.1, forward strand.
GGCTGGGTAGAGGTATCGACCAAATGCTCGACAATGCAGCCAAATTCACGCCCGATGGCGGCACCGTTGGGGTGCGCGCTCGGCATCTCGCGTCGGGTCACCTGGAGCTGTGCATCGCCGATACAGGCCCGGGAGTTCCGCCCGAAAAAGCCTCTCGCTTGTTCGAACCGTTTTACCAAGTTGACGGCTCGCCCACGCGCGCCTTCGGCGGAACCGGCGTTGGCCTTGCGGTAGTGCGGGGCGTTGCCCTTGGCCACGGCGGCGATGTTCGGCTGGCGTCGCCCGGCGGAGAGGAGATCGTCGGTGTGCCGCTCAACGGCGCCGCGTTCTATTTCGTCCTGCCGCCGGGCAGGGTGTCCGGCAGTGAGCTGCCGTCTCGTCCGGCATGAGCGGCGAAACCGTTTATCTCGACTGGAACGCGACGACCCCGCCGCACCTCGATGTGCTCGCGGCAATGGCGCGGGCTGCGGGCGAGGCGTGGGGCAATCCCGCGAGCACGCATCGCGTCGGCCGAAAGGCCCGCGCGCAAGTCGAAGATGCGCGCGAGAAGTTAGCCGAAATTTGCGCGGTAAACCCACGAGACGTGCTGTTCACGTCGGGCGGAACCGAAGCCAATAACCTAGCGCTGGCCAGTGCTGCTGGGCTTGCGCTGAGCCGGCTCGAGCACCCTTCGGTGACACGAGTTGCCGAGCAGCTGGAAGCTCGAGGCGTCCCGGTGGTGTGGATTGATGTTCCGGCCAGCGGGCGTTTGGAGCCCGAAGCCTACCGGCGCGCCCTCGAACGCTTGCCTCGCGCCTCGGTGGCGGCGCTCACGGCCGCCAATCACGAGACCGGGGTGCTGCAGCCGCTCGAAGAAGTGGCACTGGTCGCCCATGCGCTCGGCGCGACACTACATGTCGATGCGGTGCAAGCGCTTGGCAAGCTGCCGCCGGAGACCTGGCGTTTCGCCGACAGTCTGGCGCTCGCGGCGCACAAGATCCGTGGCCCCAAGGGCATCGGGGCACTGGCCTTCCGAGGCTCGAGGGCCCCGAAGCCGCTACTGGTCGGGGGCAGCCAAGAGCGCGGCTTGCGGCCTGGCACGGTCGACCCAGTGGCGGCCGCCGGGTTTCTAGCCGCCTTGGAGCGCGCTGCGGAGGGGCCGGCTCGCTATGCGAAGCTGCGCACGCTACGTGACGACTTCGAGCAAGCCTTCGGCGGAGTCAGCAAGGTGAACGGCGCGGGCGTCGAGCGGCTGCCTCACGTCTCGAACTTGTCGTTCGAGGGGCTCTCGGGCGATGAGTTGGTCGCGGCATTGGATCTACTCGGGGTGTGCGTTTCGAGCGGTAGCGCGTGCAGCGCTGGCACCACCGAGGCATCGACCGTGATCACCGCGATGCTCGGGCGCGAGCGCGCGCGCGGAGCGGTCCGAGTCAGCCTAGGCGATACCACTACTTCGGCGGAGATTCGCGCTGCAAAAGCCGCCTTTGGGCGGGCTATTGGGCTGCCCGCGAGCAACCCCTCAAGTGATCCTTGATCCAAAGTACTGGTTGTTCGCGCATGGAGTGCACGGAGGTTACGCAAGTGCTTACGATAATTGGGAATTTTTCTAGTGGCACAGCCGCCACTTGCGATTCCATTGAATAGAGCCAAACGCTCTGTCGTCTGCTCGCGCGTTCAGTGTTCGCGTCGTCGTTCAATCAGTGCTTGATAGATGAGTCTCAAGTCTCTGATTTAATTCTGTGAATCGCCGCTTCATGCAGCGCTAGCGCTGCGGCGACTGAAGCGTTCAATGAGTCGATGCGGCCGCTCGCAGTGAGCCGACCGACTGCGCTGCAAGCGCGCCGAACTCCGCGTCCCATCCCCTCGTGCTCGTTGCCCACGACGAGGATCGTCGGGCCGTCGAGATCTAGGTTGCCGACGCGCTCCGGTGCGTGTGCGTCGAGACCGATCACCGAGACGCCGCGTTCACGCGCTGCGGTGAGCGCTCCCACCAGTGAGGGGACGCGGCACAGCCGAGCATGCTCGATGGCGCCTGCCGACGCCCGGCCCGCGGCTGGGCTTAGCGGCGCCGAAGAGTGCTCGCCCCAGATAACCGCCGCATCGGCCACACCCACCGCTGAGCGAATGACAGCGCCAAAGTTCTGTGGGTCTTGGATGCCGTCTAGCGCCAATGCAAGGAGCTTCGGGTCGGCGAGCAGTTCTTCGAGCGGGAGCAGTTTTAGCTCGGGCCCCCAGGCAGTGACGCCCTGGTGCTGGGCGCCGTCCGTCCAGCTGTCGAGATCGGCCCGCGGTGCGCGAATCACCTCCGGGACGCCCTGGTCTGCGGCGAAGCGCGCTAACGCATCCAGGGTGGGGCTTTCCTTTTCCTCGAGCACGACGCGCTGCAGCCCATAGCGGTGCACGCGAATCGCCTCGCGGACAGGTTGAAGTCCGACGATCATGCGCAGCCCCTCGACGCCGGGCGGCATCGGCCCTCCGCGAGGAGGGCGCTTAGGCCACTGCTGACGACGCACGCTGGATCTCATCACTAATGGCGCGCGCGGCCGCGGCGGGATCGGACGCGTCGCGGATCGGACGGCCCACGACGAGCAGACTGGAGCCCGCGCGGATCGCACTGGTTGGCGTTCCGGTGCGTTTTTGGTCATCCGAGACGCCGCTGCTGACCTGCGGGCGAATGCCCGGCGTTACCAGCACCGCGTCAGGCCCAAGCGCCGAGCGCAGCGCAGCGACCTCAGCGGCGGAGCAAACCATCCCGGGAATGCCTTCGGCGTGCGCGAGCTGGGCCAAGCGAAGCGCTTGCTCGCTAGGATCGGCCGGCACACCGACGGCCCGTAAATCCGAGGCGTCCAGCGAAGTCAGCACGGTGATGGCGAGGAGCGTGAGCCCGGTATTCTCGAGCTCAGCACGCCGCGCCGCCGCAGCCAGCATCTTCGGACCACCTGCCGCGTGCAGGGTCAGGTAGCGAACCCCGTGCGCAGCGGCTGCCGCCACCGCGCGTTCGACGGTTTCTGGGATGTCGTGCAGCTTGAGATCCAGAAATACATCACAGCCGAGACGCTTACCTAAGTCGATAACGTGCGGGCCTTCGCTCACGAAGAGCTCGAGCCCAACCTTGAGCACACCGACCGCGTCCGCGACGCGCTCAGCACCTTGCTCGGCTTGTGCGAACGAGGGGAAATCCAGGGCGTAGGCGAGCTTGGCTCGTGCCGGGTGGCGTGCGTCGCTCACAGACACGAGCACAATGGATCGCCTGCCGTGCAGGCGCACGGCTTAGACGCGCCCGCGGGCTTGCCAGCGGATGCCGGCGCGCCACCGCGTTGCAGGCTCTTCTGCGCGGCCGCGGTGTCGTTCTTGGCCTTCGAGAGCTCTGCTTCGAGACGCGCACGCGTGGCTTCGTCCTTTGCGCTGTCGCGCTGCTTCTCGAGCTCTTCTTGGTGTTGTTGCGCTTCCTCGAACTGCGATTTCAGCGCGGTGAGTTGTTGCTGTGCATCCGCCGCCTGGCGAGCCGCGATCGCGTCTTTCTCGCGCTGGGCCTTGGCGTTGTTCGAAATCGCGATGAAGGTGACGACTCCGCCGATGACCAAAACGGCGGAAATGATGCCGACCATGACTTTCAGACGCTTCTTCCCAGAATCGCTTTGCAGGGCTACGAGCTGCTGCTCGTGCGCCTGTTGTGCAGCGAGCGCTTCCATGCGCGAGCGGTGTTCCGACTCCGCCCGAGCTTTCTCGATCTCGCCCTGACGAATCGCGTCGAGGCGCGCGGCCTCTTCCTTGCGGCGCTGCTCTTCGGTGCGACGCGCTTCTTCTTCGGCGCGTAGGCGGCGCTCTTCGGCGTCGCGCGCGGCGCGCTCAGCGGCCGCTTTAGCGTCGGCCTCGGCACGGGCGACGGCCTCTTTGTCGGCCTCTTCTTCTTTGATCCGATTCTCTTCCAGGCTCATCAATTCCTTGAGCGAGAAGAGAACCGAGCTTTCCTTCTGTTCGGCCATATTTCGAGTGTCCTCAATCCGTCGCGCAGAGTCTGCGGTTCACTTTACACAACGCGCATACCAATCCCGTAAAGGCTTCGTCAAGCATTCGCATGCCGAGTGCGGGCTGAGAAATCTAGACCAGTTGCAGCGCTCGGCCCAGGTATTCCCATCATAATTTTGGGTCGAGGGAGGATTCCCCTGTTGGACTCCGGGCGCGCAGGTTTCCTTGGCACCGTTGTGCCTCAGACTATGTGCGGGAATGTGGGTGAGAGTGTTCAACTAGCTGCGGCAGCTCTCAGCAAGCGCCTCTCGCGGTGTACAGTCCGCAACATGGCAGTACAGGTTGCGGCGCACATAACGGGGACTGTTTGGAAGATCGAGGTCAAGGTCGGCGACTCGGTTGCGAACGAGCAAACCCTAGTGATTCTTGAATCGATGAAGATGGAGATGCCGGTCGAGGCGCCCAATGCCGGACGAGTCTCGCGGATCGCTGTGAGCGAGGGTCAGGCCGTCGAAGAGGGTGATCTGCTCGTCGAGCTCGATTGAGTTTGGGTTAGCGCCGGTCGGTGCGGCGACTTGACCGTGTTGGGGATTCCGGTAGCGTAAAAAGCCCATGACTCCCGCTGGAAACCAACGGCTGCCCCTGCTGCGCGGGCTGGCACTCCTCGGTTTAGGCGTGGTTTGGGCAGCTGCGTGTGGCGGTCCCCAAAAGCAGACGGGGGCTGGCGCGGTCTGTTTTCGTTTCGACGACTGTCAGCCTGGTTTCGCCTGTGTACCTCAAACGAAGGGCTCGTCCACGAGCGTGTGCAGCGCCGACGCCGGCGGCATCGTTTCGATGGTCGACGGCGCGCCGTTGGAGGCTGCGGCGCCGCTGCCCGATGCCGCCGCCGCAGGCGGCTCGTATGCGGGCAGCAATGCGACCCCGGCGGGCGGCTCGAATGCGGCGGGCGCTACGAATCCACCGACGGGTGGCAGCGGCGGTGCTGCGGCGGCCGGCGCGCCGGGCAAAGGCGGCAGCAGCGGGGGAGGGACCGCGGGTGCGCCAACCGGTGGCAGCGGCGGCTAAGCAGAAACGAGCGCCGAGCTACGGCGCGTCACTGCTTCCAAAAAAACTTCCACGGGTTGTGCTTCAGATCGCGAAGCATCTCTTGGAGATCATCGTACAGCGCTTCGTCCATCACGAGCGCGCCAACCGTCCCCTTGCCTGACTTCACGCGGTCGACCAACGCCTGCGCGTCGCCCGCGATCGCTTTGGCCTGACCGCTGGCGTCGCTCAAGTTTTGTGTGATGCGTTGATAGCGCTGCACTTGGTCGTCGCTGGCCAGCGCGTGGGTCAGCTTCTTGGCGTCGGAGAGAGTGGCTCGTCCGTCCGTCATGATTGGTTCCAGGTTCTGGTCCAGAGTCGACGTCGTCCGCTCTACGTTGTTGAAAATACGGGAAATTTGCGGGTTATCCACGTAGCGCTCGCGAGCCGCCTTGAGCGTGTCGCTCGCGCCCGCCGACAGCGTGTCCATGTTGTCGACGATGTGGTCGAGCTTGCCTTGATTGTGCTCGAAGAACTCGCCGCTGGCGTGAAGCGTGCGATGCAGGCCGTCGAACGTCTCGCTGATCTGCTGCTCGTTGTTGGTGATGCCAAGATACGCTTTGTGCAAAAGCTCGTAGCTTTCGCTGAGCAGCAAATCCAAGCGTGGCGGGCTGATGCCCTGCACTGTCGCGCCGTCCCCCAGCAACGGGCGATCGCTCGAGCCCGGCTCGATCGCCAAAAACATCTCCCCGAGCACACCCTGGCTGGTCACGAACCAACGAGAATTGTCGTGAATTGCCGCCTTATAGCGGCGTTCTATCTTGGCCACGGCGCGGATCATCGGCTCTGCCTGATGAGTTTGCGGATCGACCATGCCGCCCCGAAACTCGAGATCGCTGACTCGGCCCACCTTCACGCCAGCAATGCGAATCGGCGCTCCTGATTGCAGTCCGCCCGGATTCTGAAAGCTCACGTACACGGTGAACGTGGGCTGCAGGCTCAGTCCGCCCATCACGACCACAAAGCCGGCGAGCAGGCCCAGCGCGACCAAGATCAGAAACCCAACTTTGACTTCGATCGACCGCTGGCTCATTTCTCGCTCACGCTTCCATCGGCCCTTCGGCGCGGCCGTTGATGAACTGTTGGATCACGCCGTCCCCGCTGCCGCGAAAATCACTCGGCGTGCCCACTAATTTCACCCTCCCTTTGTACAGCATGACGATGCGGTCGGCGATGCTGAAGATTGAAGTCAAATCGTGGGAAACGACGACGCTCGTGACGCCCAAGCTGTCCGACAGCTCACGAATCAGGTGGTCGACGCGCCTCGCGCTCACTGGGTCAAGGCTGGTGGTCGGCTCGTCGAACAGGACGTAGCGAGGGGACAGGGTGAGGGCGCGTGCGATGGCCACCCGCTTCTTCATGCCGTCTCCCAGCTCGCTCGGAAAGCGATCCGCGAACTCGCGCATCTTCACGCGTTCGAGCAGGCGATGGGCCTCGCTCAGCGCGTCACTCTCGCTCAGAGACTGATGCTTGCGCAGCGGCAGCGCCACGTTCTCGGCGCAGGTCATCGAATCGAAGAGCGTCGAATGCTGGAATACCATCGCGCACTTCTTGCGCACAGGGTACATGCGCTCTTCGCCGAATTGGCTGACTTCCTCGCCCTCTAGCCAAATCTCGCCCGAGTCGGGCCGGAGCAGACCGATCAGGTGTTTGATCAGCACGCTCTTGCCGACGCCGGAGGCCCCGATGATGAAGAACACCTCGCCGGGGTTGACGTCGAAGCTGACCTCTCGGAGCACCTGCTTGTCCCCGAAAGATTTGGACACGGCGCGGAAGGAGATCATTTTGCGCCACAGACTAGAGCGCGTCTCGCCAATCCGCGCAATTCACGACGGCTACCAGACCGGACCCTGCCGCGCGATTGACTTCTGACACCAAAGCGGTGTACGCGCTGAGAAAATGGCTCGTTTCGGCCAGGTCGCGCTCCGAGGCGGCGCGTTGTTCGGGGTGCTCTGGGGGACGGCTCTCGCTTGCGGGGGAGCGACTCCAGATGCCGCACGCGGTGCGGCGAAGGACGTGGATCTCGAGGTGCCTTGCGGTGAGGACCAAGTGCGCGAGTACTTCTGCGACGATTTGCTGCCCTTGTCGTCGTCGCGCCCGGCACCCGAGCCGTACGACAATTGCCCGTCCACCAGCGAGGTGCGGCCAGGGAACTACAAAGCCCTCGATAAACTCGCGGTTTTCGATCGCAGCTACACGGCGTATACGCGTAGACGCGTACAGCCCGGCCATAGTTGTTGCTACGGTTGGTGCGCGAAAGTGACGTTGGCAGATCCCGGCAAGGCGGCTCCTGCGACCTGTCGCGACAGCAACGGCTTACCGCAATCGTTTTGCATGCGCGAATTCGAGACCGGCACGTCAGATGCCGCTCGGAGCCCCTTCAATAAGTGCGCGGCCGCCGTAAAACCCCCTGAAGTCGTGGCATTTTCGGTGCCGTCGTCGGCTCAGCTCGACGTCGTGAGCACCGCGAAGCGCAGGCGCGACACGCTATTGGCCGACTGCTGCTACGGCTGGTGCTCGCAGGTGCCGTCCGGCACAGTGCTGAAGACTCACCCGAAGACCAAGTAGCCTGCGCCGCTGATCACGAAGTTCAACACGATCACCGCCAACGACGAGCTCACGACGGCGCGCGTCGTTGCCGCGCCGACTCCTTCAGAGCCGCCGAACGCGGTCAACCCGCAGTATCCGCTGATCACGGGGATGGCGGCGCCATAGGCCACGCACTTCGTCAGGCCGATCGTCAGATCTCCGATGCTGACCATGCTCACGTTGGCAAACGTGTGTGGATTGATGCCAAAAAAGGCGTACGCAGTCCACATTCCGGACAGAAACGCGACGCCGGCGGCGATCACGACCAGCGCGCCGAACATCGATAAGCACGCCAAGAATCGCGGGCGAATCAGGTAGTCGACGGGGTCCGTGGCGCACATGCGCAAGGCGTCGACTTGCTCGGTCACGACCATTGAGCCGATCTCCGCAGCGATGCCGGCGCCGACGCGTGTAGCGAGCATCAGCGCGCAGATGCTCGCTGCGAGATCCCGCACGAGCAGCTGTAGGAACGTGGCACCCAACAAGGACAGATCCGGAACCACGCGCTGAGTCTGCAGACCGCCCTGGTAGACGAGAATCATGCCGATGAAGCCCATGACGATCGCCAAGAAAGCCAGCGAGCGATTGCCAATCTCGTACATTTGCCGAAAGAAAGCGGGCTTATTGGGAGCGCCGCGCAGCGAGTAGTACAGCGTGAGCACGAGCACACGATACAAGTCGCGCACGCTTTCGAGCTGCTCGAGCACCAGGCGACCGAGCGCGGCCGCAAACGGCGAACGCGCACCAGCCAAAGCCAACCGATTGGGCTCGCTCGACGAAGTCATGACAAGGCAAACGAAAGCAGGTAATCGAGCACGAAGATGCCGGCGGCGCTGGCCACGACGGTGGCGTTTACGGAGCGACCGACGCCGGGCGCGCCGCCCCGGGTCGAGAGCCCGAAGTGGCAACTCGACAGTCCGATCACGATGCCGAACACGATGCTCTTTTCCAAGCCGTGAGCGACGTCCCCGAAGCCGAGCAAGCCCGTCGTTAGGCCGCGGTAGAACACGCCCGGTTCGACGCCGAGGAACCCCCAGCCGGCGTAGGCGGCGCCCAAGAGTGCCAGCGCGTCCGAGAAAATTGTCGACAAAAATAGGGTAATGACGATGGCCAGGAAGCGCGGTGCAACCAAAAAGCCGACCGGGTTGATAGCGAGTGCGCGCAGCGCGTCTATCTGTTCGGTGACGGCCATCGTGCCGAGCTCGGCAGTGTTGTTCGCGCCGACCCTACCGTTGATCATCAAGGCGGTGAGGAGGGGCGCGATTTCTCGCAGCGTGCCGAAGCCGGCGCCCCAGCCCAGCAGGCCGTAGGCGCCGTAGCGTTGCACGATGGGCGCGGCCTGAATTACCATGATTCCGCCGGTGAAGAGCGCGGTCACGGTCACGATGGGCACTGATTTGATGCCCATTCGATACAAGTTCCGCAGTAGCTCACTGCGGTCGAACTCGCGGCGCATCACCCGCCGCACGATGTCTGCGAACAAGACACCGAGGCCGCCGAGCAGCGACACGCTCTCGCTCGCCCAGTGTGACAGGGCGGCGAATGCCCCGGTAGGCGGCGCGCTGGACTCAGCCGACATCTGGCCGCGAGTCTACGCGCTGTGAGCCCGGATACACTCAGAAAGTGCGAGCTCTTCGCGTACTGGCTCGCGCTCGGCTGATGCTAAGCTGCCGAGCGAAGGGCGCCGACGAATCATGAAAACCGGGCAAATTGCCGCGCAATGCTACACGTTCCGTGCCCACCTGCGGACGGCCGAAGATTTTGCCACGAGCATGCAGCGCGTGCGCGCAATTGGCTATCAAGCGGTGCAAATCAGCGGCGTTGGCCCGATCCCGGCGCGCGATATTCGACGCATGACCGACGCCGAAGGGCTCCGCGTATGCGCGACGCACGAGCCCGCTCTGGACATTCTTGAGCGGCCCGAAGCGGTGGTCGATCGCCTAGGAACGCTCGGCTGCACACTGACGGCGTACCCCATGCCGCACGCCGCGCTGAGCTCGCTCGCAGACGTGCAACGCCTGGCCGACGGCCTGAACCACGCAGGCGCTGTCTTGAGGGCCGCGGGGATGGTTCTCACGTATCACAACCATGACCTAGAATTCCGCAAGCTCGAGGGCCAAACGCTGCTGGAGATCTTGTTTCAGCGCACCGATCCCGTGCTCGTTCAGGCTGAGCTCGACATCTATTGGGTGCAGGCCGGCGGAGCAGATCCGGTGGCTTGGTGTCAGAAGATGGCCGGGCGCTTGCCGTTGATTCATCTGAAGGACTACGCGGTGCGCGAAGAGCGTGGGCCGCGGATGGCCGCACTCGGCGACGGGAACTTGGATCTGCGCGGCATCGTCGCAACGGCGGAACGTGGCGGATGCCGCTGGTTCATCGTCGAGCAGGATCAAGATTTCGACGATGCGTTCGTCGCCATCGAGCGCAGTTTTCGTTTCTTGAACGAGCAGATCGTCAGCTAAGCCGAGCTTCAGAGCGGACCGTCGACCGAGCCATGCACGAACTGGTGAACCCGCGGATCGGAGGCATTTTTGGCTTCTTCGGTGCTGCCTTCGAAGATCAAGGTGCCGCCCAGCATCATACCCACGCGATCGGTGACGGTTAGCAATCGGTCGAGATCACTCGAGACCATGATTACGGTCGAGCCGGCGGCGCGTTGCTCGGCGCGCAGTAGGTCGAAGATCTTCTGGCTCGTAACCGGGTCGAGGCCGGCAGCAGGCTCGTCGTACAGAACGATGGGCGCTCGCGTTACGGTGGCACGCGCGACGCCGACGCGCTTTTTCTGTCCGCCGCTCAGGCCTGCGGGCAGCCGCTCTTGGAAGCCAGGCAGGTCGACGCGACCTAGCCGTTCGGCGACACGCTCTGCGATCTCGGGCTCCGGCAGGTCGAACAAGCGGCGCAACGGAAAGGCGATATTTTCGGCTACGGTCATGAAGTCGAACAAGGCATTGTTCTGAAACAGCATGCCGATGCCCTTGCGGTACTCGTGCAACTGCATGTCACCCATGGCGAGTACGTCGCGGCCGTCCACGGTGACTCTGCCTCGGTCCGGGCGCATCAGCCCCGTGATCATGCGAAGCAGCAGGCTCTTTCCGGAGGCACCCGGGCCGATCAAACCAAACAGACAGTGCTCAGGGACGTGTAGATCGACGTCCGTCAGCACGGCGCGGTCGAAGCTTTTGGAGACGCCCTCGAGGCGAATCAACGCGTGCCCTGCGCCTCGGCGGCTCGCTGCTCGGCAAGGCTTGACTCCGCGCGCCGAGCACGCGCCCAGACCCAGAGCAAGGCGCCGAGTAGCCCCAAGTTCAGCAGCAGCGCGCTGCCGACGATGGAGCGCAGCGGGAACACCGAGCCGCGCGTCACCGTGACTGGACCGAACCGCGACAGCTCGCGTTCGGCGGGGCGTCCGAGCGCGGGCACCGGCAGCGCGACCACCGAGACCTGAGCCGGGTTCAGCCCGGGTACG
>DATCFJ010000968.1:0-2365 GCA_036509605.1 Polyangiaceae bacterium
GCACGGGCACGGGCACGGGCACGGGCGAAAGCCGCGGCGCCCGGCGCGCCCATTGAAATTCCGAGCTTTCGTGCTCAGGATTGGCACCATGTGTCGCAACATTCGACCGCTATTCAATTTTGCGCCGCCCGCTACGGAAGAGGAGATCCGCGCTGCTTCGTTGCAGTATGTGCGCAAGGTGAGCGGCGTGGTGAAGCCGTCGCACACGAATCAGGCGGAGTTCGACCGCGCCGTGGAAGAGATCGCTCAGGCCACACGGCAATTGGTCGCGAACTTGGTCACCAACGCGCCGCCGCGCGACCGCGAGGTAGAGCGGGAGAAGGGCCGCGTGCGCAACATCAAGCGCTTCGGCCCGCGCGCTAGCGGTTGAGCTCTGGCGGTTGAGCTCTGGCGGTTGAGCGCTAGCGAGTGAGCGGCACCGGCGCGCCTGCATTGCGATCGCGACGCTTGGCCCAACTCGCCAGCACCGCCGGCAAGACGACCACCGCCGAGACCAAGCAGGTCAGCTCGCCGAGCACAGCGACCAACCCAAACAAGAACAAAGCGCGGTTCGTCGCGAGCAATAGCGAACCGTAACCGATGATCGTGGTCATGGAGCACAGCGCGACGGCGCCGCCCGTCGAGCGAATGGCCTCGACCACGTCCTTTTCGCCGGTTTGGCGATAGCGCGCCATGACGTTCACCGAGTAATCCACACCGATCCCGAAGGTGATCGGGAAGGCGATGAAGTTGCAGAAGTTCACTTTGACCTTCAGCACCAGCGTGGCGGCGGTGAGCCAGAGCACGCCAATCAAGAGTGAGCCGATAATCAACGGCGTGGAGCGGTTGAAGCGAAAAATGGCCGTGACCAGCAGAATGACGCCCGCGAGCGCGGCCAGCGTTGCCAACGGCCCGTCCCGAGAGATCGAAGAGATGATGTCGGCCGAGAGCGGAATCGAGCCGGCGGGACGCGCGTCCGTGCCCGAGATGCGGCGAAGCTCGTTGGTGAAGGTGGCCAAAGCATCCCCGTGCCAAGCGGCGTCGCTCGGCTTCGGGAAGACCATCACCGCGCGATCCAAACGACCGCTGCGCTCGCGCAGCCCCGCGGTCAGCGTGTGCGGGAGGTCGTCCGCGCGCAGCACGTGCAAGCTGTCGGGCGGCAAATAGGGCTCGACGGCAGCGCGCTGCTCGGGGCTCAGCTCGGCCTTGATGCGCGGCGTGAAAATATCACGAATTCGCTGCACTTCCGCCAGCTTGGCGGCCTGATCGACGGGGATAACGTCGTTCTTGTCCTGCACTTCGGAGACGTAGTCCTTGAGCACCCCGTTTTCGGCAGAAGCTTTCAGCTCGGCGCTGACTCGAGTCGTCGCTTGCGGCGAGTCGGTGAGCACGACCAGCGGCGTCAGGTAGCGACCGAGCAGCTCGTCCATGCGATGGCCCCAGTAGGCCTCGCCGGAGATGTGCGAGTCCGCGCGGCGCAGCTGCGAGAAGTCATATTCGATCCAAGAGCCGTCGATTGAGCGCACTCGGTATAGCGAGAACAGCGTAAGCAGTGCCGCAATGGCAACGATTGGCGTCGGATGCCGTTGCACCAGGTTAGCGACGCGCCCCATGATCACGGGGCGGTGCGGACCACTACGACGACTGCTCGCGTCTCGATCGAGCCAAGCCACGAGCGACGGGCTGAGCAGGAACGCCATACTCCAGCAAGCAACCATCCCCACCGCGCCGATCACGCCAAACTGGTGAAAGCCGCGAAACTGCGTGAGCATGAGCGAGCCGTAGGCCGTCGCCGCCGCCAGGGCAGCGACTACGGTGCCCGCGCGCGAACCCCAAATGGCGATCACCAGCGACTCTTCGATGCTCCGCCCGGCGCGTCGTTCTTCGACGTAGCGCGCGAGCAAAATAATCCCGAAATTGACGCCATTTCCTACGATTACCGAGCCTAGGAAGGCCGTATTCGAATTCAAGCCATCGATGCCAATCGGTGGCAGCGTCACGAGCGCAAAGGCGTAAATCGCGGCCAGCGTGAGCGGCACCAAGAGCACGAACACGCTCTTCCACCAGCGAAAGAAGAGCAGCACGACAGCCAGCGTCAGGATGATCACGACCACTGAGGAGACGCTCAGATCGGACACGAGCGCCGCCAACTCCTCGATATCGATCGCGACGTCACCCGTGTACCCGATACGCATACCGGGCGCGTACTTGTCCGGACCGCCGAGCTCCTTCAGGTCGCTCTGAACGCGCTTGAACAGCGCATTGCCGAGATCTGATCCCGTAGTGAACGACGCAACCTCGATCAACATCAAGGTCGCGTGTTGCTCGGCGTTCGAGAAGCGGCCGTTCTTGAAACGCTCCGCGCCTTTGCTGGCGTACTTTTTTT
>DATCFJ010000969.1:0-3189 GCA_036509605.1 Polyangiaceae bacterium
TCCGACATGAAGGCAGAAGCCATGGCTACCATACTTCCCCTGTTGCCGGAGGCCCTAGTGCTCGAGTCAAATGCATTCGCCGCGCGACTCACGCCGGCAGGGCGCCTGCGAATTTGGTGCTCGCTGCTGCCTAAGTTGCCCCATTTGTCTCGACACACGGTACATGCGTTGCTCGAGACGTCTCTCCGCCACGCGGCTCGGTCCTCCCTCAACGAGATGATCATCGATCTGTGGGGGTCTGCCGGCGCTATCCAGCGGCTCGGCGGAAACCAGGCCCTCGAAGACATCCTGTCGCAGCTTCGGCAGCTCGAAGAAACGCACCCATTGGGCAGCAGAGAGCCCTTTCCGAAGGCCCGGTTGGACAGCGCAGCTAAGGGCACGGCGGCGTGAATGTTGTCGGAGGGCAGCCATCCTCCAATGGGTGTGCGAGACCAACGCCAACGGAAGTGCCCGGCCTCCATCACCGCGTCGCCGCTCGGTCTTGGGCTTGCCGCCCGAATTGGCCGCAGGCACGGGCTTACCCCAAGCGTGCGCCCCATCCATTTGCGTGAGTCCAGGCGCTGGCTACTATCCTTCCGATCGATTCCAAGCGGGTTGGTGACCCGCCGTCGAAACGCGGAATTGAGGTCAAATTCAGGGAGGCGTGCTGTGCGTGGCCACCGCTGATCGGAACTCCTGGCTCGCCAAATCCGGCGGTACCGTGATTTCGCGTAGTTGGCGATTTTGGGGGTATGCCCTTTCCGAGGTAGCTCCGGCTGCTTCTGGCGCATCCGCAAGAACCGTGAGGCCGGGTCGAGATGAGCCAGGCACGGATACCGTTCAAGGGGGGGTCGTTCATTCCCCCTATAACCCCCTCGTCCGACGGACGGCCTGAGGCACGTTCGTCAGGACAAGCGTTCGTCGAAACGAACGTGACGGACGCGAGGAACGGTCAAGTCTGCGCCTCTGTGGTACGCGCCCACTGCCTGGGTTTGCTCTGCGCACCACTACTGAGATCGACGATGCGGTTAGCACCCGCCGCCGAAGCCAGGCGCTGCAGTGCCGTGTTCAACGTCTTGTCGCCTAATGGCTTGCCGATTGCCCGAAGCGCCGCATCGAGGGCTACCACGGTCGTGTGACCGGGCGCGGCTGGGATGAAACCTAGGATCGCGTCGCAGACGGCCTCGAAGGCGTGGCGCTTTTTGGTCTGTTTGGCTAGCTCCCGACCCGATTCGGTAATCCCGAATTTTTCCCCTTCCAATTCGGTTGCGAGCCTCAGCGTCCCTTCAACACCGCGTTCCGCGTTCCGGACCAGGAGCAGGTCGTCGAATTCAGGCGAGTAGTTGCTTTTGCCGTTGTGGAGCTTGACTGCACGTGCGCCGTCCTTGGTCTTGACCGCGTCCATGCTGGCGACCCACCGAAACCCATCATGAAGTGCGGTGACGCCGCGAGGGGCGCTGCTGCCGGCCGCAATCGACGCTTGGGAAGAGTGATGGACCACGAGCCCGGACGGGTTGCCACGCACCTTGGTGATGTCTTCGAGGATCTGAACGAAGCGCGTTGCAGCTTCATTGTCGCGCTCGGCGCCGCCACCGGACCACCGCGCCAGCGGATCCAGGATCACGCACGCCCAATCGACGGCGCGCGCGCTCATCGCCTTCTTCATGTCGGCTAGAACGGAGGTCGCCTCGTACACGTTCATGAAAGGCGAGCGAAGCAACGCCACCGGAATACCGTGGAGCGGGACCAGGTGGATGCGCTGGGCAATGTCCTTGCGTTGGTCGGCGCTGAGCTCGAGCGCATTGCATGCTCGCCAAAGCCGCCGGGTGCACTCGTCGAGCTCCTCTTCGGCCAAAGCCATTAATACGTGGCCGGGCTCGGCGACCTTGAACGTCTCGACTAGAAAACCACCCAGCGCAACGGCCACGCCCCATTGCGTCGCAAAATTGGTCTTGCTGACGCCCCCAGCACCGACCAGAAGCCCAGTTTTTCCTCGCGGAAATACACCCACGTCTTGCTGATCGCGATAACGCGTGAACAGCCACTTTTGCGGAGCCGGCGTATCGATCAGGACGTTTGGACAGCTGCTCAGCGTCACCCAATGTTTTTCGAACGCGCTCGGCTCGACGAAGCCTGGCTCGGACTTCTGGTCGGTGACGGAATCAGGCGTCGACCCAAGCGAATAGTCGTAGTCATGGCTATCAGGCGGTCCGGCGCCATCACTGCTCACCGACTGCCCGGCATCGAGAGGATGCGTTGGACTACGCCGTGGCGCTTGCTCACGCAGCGGCGCCGAGCGCGGCTCCTTCGCTCCTCCCTTGAATGCGCTGGCCATCGTCAGCTTAATCTCGCGATCTTTCAGCCCGCACTTTTGAGCAGCACGGAAGAGCTCGCGCTGTGCCTCGGCTTCGGGGATCTCTTCGCCCGCAACGAGTTGCGCAATCTTGAAGGCGTGAAAGTTGAACTGCGTGTTGCGTTCACCTTCCTTGAGGGCGGCGACCTCTCGACACTCGTCCTCAAGCGCACGCGCACCATACGGCGTCGCCTCCAAGGCCGCCGTGTTGATATTGTGCGCGCGCTGCGGCGTCTCCGACGGCCGCGCGATAGTCCGTGCCAACGACTTCGTTTCGGTCACGGGAGCACCGCGGGCATGACGGGGTTCGTCCAGCGGCGTCGGTGGCCGTCGACGTGCATGCTCGGCGGCGCCGTGATTTTGCCGCGAGTCGATTTGATTTCGACCCCAGGCGCGATCGTCTTGTTCAACGGGTAGGCGACGCCGTCGGGAAGCCTGTAGATGCGGTGCGAGCCGCGGCCCGAGCGCTCGGTCAGCGTAGGAGGCAGCGGTCCAAACTCGCGTTCGATAGGCTCGAGCAGTTCATCGCCCCCGTCGATATCCATCGCAATCAAGCGCGACCCGTTCGGCTGGTCGCCGAGGCGGAGCGCGATGTTGCGGCGCCAGGTGCGCCGGAGCTCCGCTTGCATGTCATCCCAGCGGGGCTCTCCTTCGAGATACCCGCTCCACAGGGGATGCTTTCCGCGTTGCTTCGGTTCGCAGTTCAGGCCTTCCCGGCAGGTACAACCACCATTCGCCGCAATGCCGTGTAGCATCACGACGGCTAGCCCGAGTCTTCGATAGCGACTCAGAAAATCGAGTGTGTCGCTCTCGTACCCGAGGGCGGACCAGCCGAGATCACGCTCGACCCGCGCGTC
>DATCFJ010000970.1:0-5258 GCA_036509605.1 Polyangiaceae bacterium
CGCCAGTCTGCTCGATTCGCGACCGGGCTCCTACGATTCCGCTCAACCTTTCGCCGATAGGCCAAATCAGCCCCGAAACGCACGGAGCGACGAGTACCGCACGTGACGAAGGGGGGACCGGCCGGGCGCCACGCGCCTCCCCATCCAGACGTCCCCTTCGCAGGCCACCGGCAGTCGCTCGTGAGAGCCCGCCGCCCATAGTGTCGTCGAGCGCGCGAGCCAGGCCTTGCGGAGACCTGTGACGCTGGCTCGTCCGTTTCAGAGCGCGAGCGCGCGGCGCACATCAGCGGTCTCCACCAAACGCGAAACTTCAGCTACAACGCGCTCGCATGTAGCCAGCGCGATATCTGCGCTCAACTAACCCTACGCTCTCGTTGCCACGCCACCTACGCGCGGTGTGCCAGCGGAGCCACTGAACTGAGACTGCACAGACTCGGGGAAGGGAAGAGTGGCGGCGCCAACGCGCACTTTCGGGCGGAGGTCTATTCACGCTCCGGGTCGCCCTCGCCCGATTGCATTCCCAGTGGCCACCAATCCCGCCCAACGCTCACTCCGCTGCGTTGAGATGGGTTCGAGCACCGGCTGGCGTGCCGACCGCCCCCCAATTGTTTCACCTACGCGCAGCGGCGCCCCGCTTGCTGTCGGCAGAAGGAAGGAGTTCGTTCCGAACCGGCGGGGCGCAAATCTGACGCACTCAGCTGCGGGAAGTTCGTGATCGCCTCACATTTGCGGCACCGCCACTGAGCCCATGATTGCCGATCGCCCTGCAACGAGGCAACAGCTGAAACCTCCCCGGTCTTGGCACATAGCTTGCCCTGCAGTTGCCATGGATATTTTGCCCCAAGCACAGCGCGCGTTTGCTGAGCTCAAATCGCGCACGCGAACGCTGCGGTCGATGCTCAGGAGTCGCGAGCTGGTGGCGCTGCGTTATGAGGGCACGCTCTGCGGGTCAGGTGCAGTGCCGATATCGGTGCTTTTCGTCGAGTCGGAGCAGTTCGCGAGCGAATTCGTGCACTACCTGGGGAGCGACCGGGTTCACCCGGTCGCGCCCGTCGAAACGCTCTTTCGAGGTAGCCTCCTCGCGTCGCACTGCGCTCGCGCCCGGCTCAAGCGCGAAGCCGAGCGCGCTGACATCGTGATCCGACATTGGCTGCTAGGCCCGTCTCGAAGGGAGGGTGAAGTTTCCCACTATCCGATGCTCGAGGGGACTCTGCCGGTCCAAGCGGATATCGAGGCACAGATTGGCTACGTGCACTCCGCAGCCCATCGAAGGCGGCTCCGCTCGGCCTTGATGGGCGACAGCTACGGTTCGACAGTCTCGGCAGACGAGCGGGCTTTCGCCGAGTTCTACGATACGATGTACGAGCCCTATGTCCGCGGTCGCTTCGGCGACGACGCCAGCGTCAAGTCCAGAGCACCGCTCCTCGAGCTGTTTCGCCAGCAGGGTCGAATCATTCAGGTGACGCGCGCCGGAAAGCCAATCGCGAGTGCGTTCCTGGTTCCTCTACAGGCTGGAGTGCTCTCGTACGACAGCAACGGCTTTGGAGGCGACGCACTTTCGCCGGACACACTGGCTCAGTACACCGCAGCGCTCGAGCTCGCAGTGCTCCGCCACGCCATCGAGTTCGGCTTTCGCGCCATTGCATTCGGTTATGCACGTGCACGCTTTGCGGACGGTCTTTTCACCCACAAGAGGCGGATGGGCTGCTCGTTCGCGCCGGCTGACTACTCACCGCTCGTGCGGATCAATATCAAGCCATCGAAGCGTCCGGCAGTGTTTCAGGCCTTCCCTCTGCTCGCGACAGAAAACGGAGAGTTCGTGACGCACCTGGGCCTCGACGTCGCGGAGCCCGAGAGAACCGTGCGCCAATGGCGCACGCAGCTGAAAACCTACGTACTTCCAGGCGTCAGGCGGATTGTGCTCCATACCAACGCCGCCCCCACGCACCCCGCGCGCATCGCCTACGAGACGGCACTGCGCGAGATCGCTGGCACTGCGATCGAGGTTCTGCGGGTTCCGTGATCGGGCTCGTCGAGCTTCCTCGACGAGCCCCACGTGATCAGTCTGTTGGCCTGCCGCGCGCGAGGGCCGGTGCTTGGAGGCCTTCACCATGACTACCGCGCGGCTGCGTGACTCCGCGGATGCGCGTGGTAGCCATGACAGGTATCAGTCATTTCTGCGCGGGCCCTTACTTCACGAATTTCGAGAGCAGGCGAATGTACGCCACTTGGTAGCCGTCGCTGTCTTCGGTGACTTGCCAGGAATCGAGCGGCCAGTTGGTGTTGAAATCTTTGTACGATTTTTGCGGGGGCTGGCCCTCTGGTGGCGTGAGTGATTCCGAGGTGCAGCTGTTGCCGTTGCAACCCGAGGCGCAACAGCTGTCGACGGTGTAGCTCGGGTTCGGCCCGCCCGTGAGGTAACCGGGGGGCGGTCCGTAGGTGGAGACGCCAACCGCGTCCCACAGCTTGCTGCCGTCACAAAACCACGTGTGGTAGAAGGTGTTCACGCCGTTGACCGCGCCGTAGTCGTACATGTTCGACAGGTACACGAAGCCGAGCGGATTCAGCCCATGGATGTAATGAATGTAGCGTTCGGCGCCGCGTAGCGAATCCGCGTTCTTGCTCGCGTCGATGCCGAAGGTGATCATGTCGGCGAACTGCAAGCCCTGGTTCGCTTTGGTGGAGTTGCTGCCCCAGACGTAGTCCTTCATGTACGCGAGATAGGGATCTTGATTGCCCAGCAGCGCCTTGAAATTGTCGGTGCTGTTCATGCCATTGGCGAACGCGGTTTTGATCGCGGTTTGCACGCTCGGCGTCGCGCCGCTCAGCGCGGAGTAATAGAGCAGGGCCTCTTGCGTCGATTCTTCGAACGGGTACACGAAGCTGGATTTGATCATCTGCCGGCTCGAGTAGTTCGCGTCGAAGAACGCGCCGTATGTCGCGTCGCCCGTGAGCTCGAACAGATAGACCGAAGCCTCGAGCTTGATCGCGAGCCGACCGTAGTCGTCCGACGGCTCTTGTTGGCCCGCGCCTAGGCCGGAGCTGCCGGACGCGGCGTCGTTGTTCAAGAATTGCACGCTCGGGTTGGCGTCCGCCCAAGCCCAAGCCTTCAGTGCGCGGCTCTTGAGATCCGCTACGCAGCTATCGAGACTGGCATTGCCGAGCGAGGCCAGCACGGTTGCGCCGAGCGCGTACGCGCCGGCAGCGCTGAGCGTGGATGACGTGCTGGCCGGACCATAATAGGTTGCGCCCGTGGCGGCGGAAGGCGGGCTCGCGCCGGCTTCACCCACGATGCTGAGCACCGAGCCGTCGCTGTCCTGCAGCCGTGTCAGGTAGTCGAGCCCCCACTTGGCTTCGTCGAGCACGTCCGGGATACCATTGCCGGATTCGGGGATTTCGTAGTCGTCGCGCCAAATGCTCTTGTTCTCGAGGTAGGCGTGCAGCAACGCGTCCACGTAGCTCGCGGTCCAGTCGGTGTATTTGTTGTAGTCGCCCGCGTCGAACCAGCCGCCCCACACGTCTTTGGCCGTAGCCGCGTTGCCCTTGTCGCTGAACAGCCGGGCTTCGTGATCTTGCCCCGGCCCGACGTGACTCGCGGTGTCGGCCCAGGCGGCGCCCGCCCACTTCGCGTCCTTCGCTTGCCCGACGCGTTGGTAGAACAGCATGCGCACGGCGCGCTTCAGCACCTCGCGGTAAACGGTATCGGAGATATCGAACAGGTCGGAGCGCACTGCGTTGTTCACGTCGAGCACGTAGTAGGTGCCCGGCTGAGTCACGCTCGAAAAATCGAACGACCAAGCTTTGTCGCCGGACGAAGCGTCCACCGCGCCCGCATTCCAAGGTGATATTCGCCCTCACGCGCATGTGCCCGTCGTCGTGTCGCACCAAGCCACCGCGAAGAAAGGCTACCAGGGTGCCGCCCGAAAAAGCCTCAGCCGTGTCGAGAGAATCCAAGCCGCTTGGCGCAGGGCGGATCGAGGCGCAGGGCGTCGGCCCGCTCCTGGAGCGCGTCGTCTCGATCCTCGAAGCGGCCCGCGGCCAGGTCGTTCGCGAGCGGACGCGAGATCGTCGAGTACTACCAGGCCGGCGCTGTCCGGGCCGAGTACGGCGACCAGCTCCTCGACATGCTCATAAAGGTCGAACACGAGGCGGCGCGGCGATTCTACGAGATCGAGGCCGAGCGAGCTGAATGGAGCGTGCTGGACCTTGAGCGTCAAATTGACACGCAGCTTTTGCTAAACCAACTAGGAAGGGCAGCGGCAAGAATTTGCTTGTCGACAAAGTGCATCGACCACCGGGTGATGCGCAATGCAGCTACGCGGCGAAGCGAGAGGCATGCTCTGAGTAGTGGGCTTGCGGCGCTCGGCATGGCTGCGTGTGCCCAAGGAAATGCAGACGAGACGCTGCTTGTCGCATCTTCGGCACTATCGACAGCGCCCGATCCGGGGCCAACGCTCGCACAGGACAAATCGTCGCTGCACGCCGTTTACTGCATCGGTTGCCCGAGCCGCAGCCGCAGCCCCGTACGGCTTAGCGGTGTGGTACCCTTGTAATGGGCGTGCCCTCTCCACAATCCTCAGAAGACGGAAACTTGCACTTAGGCGGTGCCACTCAGGACTTGTTGGTGCTGACTTTGGCGGCATTGCTGGCAGCGTGCGGTGCAAGCGGAGCAGCAAACACTGCGGGCGGCGGCGCGAGCCAGGGTGGGGTTTCCTCGCTGGCGGGCTCGCCTGCGGGTGGCGCGGCAGCGCAAGCGGGGGTGCCGGACGGTGGGCAGGCGCAGGCCGCGGGCGGCGCATTCGTGAGTGACGGAGGTGCGCCTACGAGCGGAGGCGCCGTCGGCAGCGGCGAGGGCGGCGCGAGCGGCGCGAGCGGCGAGGGCGCAGGTACCGCTGGCAGCGGCGGCGCCAAGAGCTGCAGCGGTCCCGTCGGTACGATCTCGGGTGCGCTCGCCAGCGGCGTCGTGTTCATGGACACCGAGGGCAAGCCCGTGAACGCGCATGGCGGCGGCATCATCCAAGTGGGTGATATCTTCTATATGCACGGCGAAGTCTTCTTGAGCAGCAGCACCGACAACCTGTTTAACGGCTTCTCGATGTATTCGTCGAAAGACCTGGCCACCTGGAAGAACCAAGGCATCGTGTTGCCGCAGCAGAGCGCGGGCGAGCTAGGCCCCAACCGCCACGGCGAACGCCCCCACATCATCCAATGCCCCAGTACCGGCGAGTTCGTGCTTTTTGCACACGCGGCTTCGTCCG
>DATCFJ010000971.1:0-3736 GCA_036509605.1 Polyangiaceae bacterium
CCGACATCGAGCCAGCGCTCGTCCTTGCTCGAGCCGCGCGCCGCAGCAATTGCGAGGGCGTCGGCCAGCAGCAAATCGACGAGCTCGTCCGGGCTGCGCGCGGCCGTTAGATCGACGCGCTGATTCCACGTGACTGTGAGATCGCAATACGCGACCAATTGACGCACCACGTTCGGGGCGACACTCGGTAACGCAAAGCTGCCCAAGGCGCGCTCGACACGCGCCTCGAAGCCCTCGGGCGGCGCAGAAACAGGCACCGCGCTCGCGATCTCAGGGGGTGCTGGGTGTGCCGGCGCTGCCGGCTTCAGCGGGAGAGCCGCCTGCACCGATGCTCACCGTGCCGCCCATGCCGGCTTCATCAGCTGCGCCGGCTGCGCCGCCGCCTGGAGCGCCCGCGCCTTGGTCCGGGCCGCCGGCGCTGCCGCCGCCGCCCTTGCCGCCGTTGCTCGTGCTTGCGCCGGCCTGACCGGCGTCGCCGGACAGGCCCCCGTCCGGGTTCGGGATCTTGCTGCGATCGACATCAGTAATGAGCGTGCAGCTCGCGAAGGCAACGAGAGCGCCTAGGGAGGCAAGCGCCAAAGTGAATTTGACTGAAGGCATTGGGATACCGCCGTTAGCGCGAGGGAACCGCGCAGGCTCGCATTTTTCTCAAGTTAGCGACACGAACGCAAGGGGGGCGGGTTAATCTGGGCGGGTTTTTCAGCGAGCGACCGAAATTCGCCCATGAATGTCCACCTGATCGACGGCACCTACGAACTTTTTCGCGCCTTTTACGCGGTGCCGTCAGCAAAGAACGCGTCCGGGCTAGAAGTCGGGGCGGTGCGAGGCCTCGCACGCAGCATGCTTGCGCTGCTGAGAGAGCCCGGCGTCAGCCACGTGGCGATCGCGTTCGATCACGTCATCGAGTCGTTTCGGAACGACTTGTTCGACGGTTACAAGACCGGCGAGGGCATCGATCCAGACCTGTGGGGTCAGTTCGAGTTGGCGGAGCGCGTGTGCGCGGCGCTGGGCATCGTGGTTTGGCCGATGATCGAGTTCGAGGCGGACGACGCGCTGGCGACGGGCGCTGCGCGCTATTCGCGAGAGCCGGAGGTCCTTCAGGTGTTCATCGCGTCGCCCGACAAGGATTTGGCGCAGTGCGTGGTCGGCACGCGCGTCGTGTGTTTGGATCGCATGCGTAAGAAGATCCTCGACGAGCCGGGAGTCAGCGCAAAGTTCGGCGTGACGCCGGTGCAGATCCCAGACTTTTTGGCGCTGGTCGGCGACAGCGCTGACGGCATTCCCGGAGTACCGCGCTGGGGTGAGAAGTCCGCGGCGGCCGTGCTCAGTGCCTGCGGCAGTTTGGAGAACATCCCCGACTCGGCTGAGGCGTGGCCGGTCAAAGTTCGCGGCGCGAGCGCGCTCGCGGAGAATCTGGCGAGCCGCCGCAAGGATGCACTCTTGTACAAGCGGCTAGCCACTTTGCGCACTGACGTGCCGCTCAGCGAGTCTTTGGTGGACTTGGGCTACCGCGGCGCGCTGCGGGGGCCTCTAGAAACAATCGCCGTAGAGCTCTCGGACACCTCGCTAGTGGAGCGCGTTTCGCGTTTTGCCATTCGTACCACCTAATCACTTCGCTTCGCCCGGCGGGACTCATTACGTCCGGAAGCTATTGGGCGAGCAGGCCCGTCGCAAAAGCCTCGCGCCAATCGCGCGCCAAGAGGCCAACGGTGCCGGTCTCGCCGGTTTTTTCTCTCGTGGCTTGTGCCTGCTCGGCTCGATCGTGATCTGATCGTGCCAAAACTGACTAACTAGTATTAGGCTCGGGCAGAATCATGAAACGCTGCCTGGGTTTGTTGTGTGGAGCGTTTACGCTGCTCGGCTTATGCGCTTCCGCGCTGGCGGACGACGCGCCGGCTTTCGCGGGCTTGCAAGCAGGCGGCCTCAAGCCACCGGACGCCGTGCAGAGCGACGCCAGCACCGCGCCGCCGAATCAAACGGAAGCCACCCTCGACCGCGCGGACAAAGAAGATAGCGGGCGCGGCTTGGAATTCGTGTGGCTAAATGCGGAGCTCGGTCCGGAGTACCTCGGCTTGCAAACGCTCAGGGCCAAAGGCCTGGTCGATTCGCACCAGATCCACTCCAAGGACCTTGGCATGGTGTACGGCGCCGGGCTCGGCGTGCGCCTGCTCGTGTTCACCTTTGGCGCGCGCTTTCGCTTTGGCAATTTTCCGGATTGGGAGCTGTGGACGCTGAACGCCGAGGCCGGCATGCACATCCCGATCGGTCGTGTCGAGCCGTACGTCACACTCGGCGGCGGCTACGCATCGCTCGGCGCGTGGAACAAGTCGAAGGTGGGTTCTGATCTCAAGAACGCACATGGCTTCGATGCGCGCGTGGGAGCCGGCGTCGATTTCTATCTGACGAACACGTTTTCTATCGGCGGCAACTTCACCGGGGACATGTTGATCCTGAGTCGTTCGGGCAGCGTCACTGCGGTGGGCCCCGCCGCTGTGTCCTCGCCCGGCGGCTCCGGCATTGGGCTCGGCGGCACGTTCAGTGCGGTGCTTGGTCTGCATTTTTAAGCCATGATCCTGCTCGCGGCAGCGTTGCTCGCTCTGCTTCCGCTGGGCCTCGCGTTTCTGGTTTGGCGTCGCGTGAGCGTGCTCGGACGCGTGTCGCGGCGGTTGACGATCGTGATGGTCGTGGGCGGCGCGCTCAGCGCACTATTTGCGGCGTACGTCGAGCGCGTACTGCTGTCGTTTACTGGGCTCACGCTCGACGTCGCGACGAGCGGGGCCAGCGGCGCGCTATTGGCGACCTTCTTGCTCGCAGCGCCTTTGGAAGAAGCGCTGAAGGTGGGCGTGGTCTGGCCGCTGTACCGCACTCGGCGCATCGACACGCCACGTTTGGGCGTGTGTTACGCGGCGGCTGCGGGCGCTGGGTTTTCCGCCGTCAAAGGCGTGGTCCTTGTGATCGCCGGAGGCGGCACGGGCATCACCGTGCTGCGCGCCGTAGTTAGCGCCCCTGCGCAGCTCTTCTTTGCTGGTATGTGGGGGTACGCGCTAGGCACGCGCCGCAGCTCGCGAGGCGGGCATTGGTTCTCGCTGGCGTGGCTTGCCGCGACGCTGCTGCATGGTCTGCACGATCACATCGTCTGGGGCCGCGGACCGGGCTTGCTGGTCACCGTAATCCCGCTGTTCGTGTTCATGGGCGCGGGCGCGTGGATCGCGCTGCGTGACGTCGCCCCGGACTCGCTGCGCCACGAGCATCCGCTGATCCCTGCGCCACCGTCCCTGCACAGCATGCGCGAAGCGCTGCGCCCCGTGGATCATCGACTCATGGTGCGCTGGATTCTGCTCGGCGCATTCGTCACGCTCGGCTTGATCATCGCGCTGCTGGGCACTGCCGTCGTCATCGGTCACCGCCTAGGTGTCGATTTTTCGCTCGCGAACGAATCGGACGTTCGCTCTTCTGGGCCGTTGATCTTGCTCGGCGCGTCAGTGCTCTTGGCGTTCCCGATCGCCGGCTATTTAGTGGCCAAAGCTAGCGCTGCGCACAGCGTTTTAGAGCCCGCTTTGGCGGCGGGCCTGGCGCTGGCCGCGCTGGTTGCGATGCTGTTCATGACCGCGCCGATCGGCGTGCTTTTCGCGCTCGCTGTCGCTCCGCTGGCATTCGGGCTGGCTTGCGGCGGCGCGTGGATCGGCCTCGAGCGGTAGCCCACAAACCAGAAAACTGAGACTCGCGTCCGCGAGCC
>DATCFJ010000972.1:0-3933 GCA_036509605.1 Polyangiaceae bacterium
CCGGAAGTGGGCGAGCGTGGCCAAGAGAAGCTGCTCAAGGGCCGCGTGCTGCTGCTCGGCGCAGGCGGGCTAGGTGCGCCAGCTGCGTTGTACCTGGCGGCGGCGGGTGTCGGCACGTTGGGCTTGGTCGATGCGGACACCGTGGACGCTTCGAACCTGCAGCGGCAAATCATCCACGCGACCTCGCGTTTGGGTCAGAACAAGGTGGATAGCGCGGAGTTCGCCATTCACGATTTAAACCCCGACGTCAAAGTCATCAAGTACCAAGAGCGCGTCAACGCCGGCAATGTCGATCGGATCTTCGGTGCAGGCTGGGACGTGATCGTGGACGGCTGCGACAATTTCCCGACTCGCTATCTCGTCAACGACGCATCTCTGTTCCACAAGATCCCCGTCTCGCACGGCTCGATCTTCCGCTTCGACGGCCAGGTCACGACGTTCATGCCCTTTCAGGGGCCGTGCTACCGCTGCTTGTATCCGGAACCGCCACCGGCGCATCTCGCGCCGTCGTGCGCGGAAGCTGGCGTGCTCGGTATCTTGCCCGGCGTCGTCGGTGTGATTCAGGCCACCGAGGCGATCAAGTTGATCTTGGGCAAGGGCGATCCGCTGGTCGGGCGCTTGCTGACCTATGATTCATTGCGCATGAATTTCCGCACCTTGAAGCTCCGCCGCGACAAGAATTGCCCGACTTGCGGGGAAAACCCGACGATCAAAGAATACATCGACTACGAGGGCTTCTGCTCGCGCTGAGGCACTCCTGTCACGCCGGAATTCCCGCTGGTGCACCCGGCGGGCAGCAGAGCGAGCTCGCCCGCGTTTCAAGTCAAGTAGTGACGTCGCTCACGGCGAGTGCTGGGCGGCGCCCGAGTTGCCGCGTACGCTGGCTTGGATGAGCCAAGCCCCGCCCAGGAGTGCGCTCACGGCGATCACGATTAGCGCCACGAAGACGGTGCGCTTCGACGCCATGGCTGCGCTGGCTGGCTCGGCGACCGCTGGCACTGGCACTGGCGCGGGGGTCATGCCCTCGTGTTCTCCGGTGGTTGCCCGTCGGCGCCTCCGCCCAGGCACGCCCATGCGCTCGTGTGCCTCGCGCCAAACGCCGCTGATGGGCGAGTCTGCTGCCAGGACGACCGGCGCGGGCGCCGGCGGAGGTGCGGGGAACGTCGGGGCGGGGCCGGTGGGCTGCGCTGCGGGCGCTTCGCGCCTCGGGGGAGGCGCGGTAGAGCGCCGTGCGCGAGCGGCGCTCAGAGCGGGCGGACGCACCGTGGTTGCTGCTTTCGCGAAGTCCGGGGGCGCCAGGGCCGGCGCCGCACGAAAGACGCGCGTCGTGTCCGAGTCCGCGGTCGGCTCGTGCAACGCTTCGAGCTGCTCGCGTCGACGCAGCCGCTCCGCGCCCATCACTCGTTCCAGTTCCGCTTGGACTGCTTCTCGGCTGGCGACCAGCTGCGGATCGAGCGCCGACAGCGCGCTCGCGAAGGCCGCTGGTGTTTCAGTGCCTTCACCGCCGGTGATGGCCCGTGCCAAGAGCTCGCTCAGCTCGCTCGGCAGCTCGCGCGTGTGCCACGAGGCCGGGTTGCCGTTCATCAGTCGAGCGCACGCCAAGCGTGCGAGCTCGACCGCAGCGGCGCGCACGTCGGATGCTGACGCGCTCATGCCCGCCGTGACCGCGACGTAAGAGGCTCCGGTCGTGGTGCGCGCCAGCACCGGAGCTACCAAGAGTTCGGACAAGAACAGCCTGCCCGAGTCCGAAATCCAAATGCTCTCTGGGTAGAGGCAGCGTGCGGCACCCACGCTCGCCCCGAGCAGCTGCTCGGCTTCCGCAGTCACGGTCAGTGCATCGAGCACGATCCGCACAGCCACCGGCGCAGCCACCGGCGTTCGCTGCCGCACCGCGGCCTGGCCGAGCTCGAATAGTGTCACTCCGGAGGCGTACTCGCTCGCGATATACCAAGCGTCTTCATGTCGATATGTCCCGAGTATTTTGGTCAGTCGCGGGTGCCTGACGCCTTGCGCGATGGCCATCGCGGACTCGAGCTCGCGCGTCGGCAGATTGGCGAGCCGACGCATGGCGACTAGCTGCGTGGCGTTGTTACCACCACACAAGCGGCCGAGGTGCACTGAGCCTGCAGCGCCTCTGAAGAGCTCGAACAGCGCTTCACACTTCGCAAGCGCAGGTGCGGGCAGCGTGGCGAATGCCGAAGGCGCGCCCGAAGGCATGCCTTCGGGTACGACAGAAGGGCGTGGCGGTCGTCCGCCTACATCGTCTTCTTGCACGTCCGTGCTCCGAGCCATTTCCTTCTTCACTCGCTACTTGCTACGCACTGTTGAACGGCCACTGCCGAGCGTTACTAAAGTGCCGAGACGAGCGCTTGATCGGGGGAAGGCAAGCAGGCAGACTACGCAATTAATCATGGTCGTGAACTTCGCTCGCGTCACTGGCTTGGGTTTTGGTTTGTGCTTCGTGCTTTTGGGTGGCGGCGCCGCTTGGGCCCAAGCTGAAGCGCCCGCCGCGGCAACGACGCCGAGCGCGCCAGTCTCAGCCGAGATCTTGAAAGAAGCGGGCGAACGCTACGCGCGCGGCTTGGCGCTGTACGGGGACGGGGAATTTTTGTTGGCCCTGGTGGAGTTCGAGCGCGCCTATCAACTATCGAACAACTACAAGGTTTTGTACAATATTGGCCAGGTCCGCATTCAACTCGGTCGCTACGCGAAGGCCAAAGAGGCGCTCGAAGACTACTTGAAGGTCGGCGGCACGAACCTCAGCGCCGAGCGCACCCAAGCGGTGAACAATGATCTCGCAACGTTGGTTGAGCGCACGGCGAGCTTGAACGTCGTGACCGGCGAAGGAGCGGACATCTCGCTCGATGGTAAAGTGATCGGCACTTCACCGCTGACGGCGCCACTGATCGTCGATGCCGGCGAGCACAACTTGGTCCTGCACAAGCCCGGCTTCTTCGACTCAGCGCAATTGGTCACGCTCGCCGGACACGACCAGCTCGAACTCAAGGTCGAGCTGAAGCCGATTCCCGCAGCGACCCAGGCCAAATCTGCAGACGCGCGAGCCACGCAGGCGGCGCCAAGCAAGCCGTCGCACACTGCGCTGTGGGTGAGCTGGGCGGCCACGGGTACGCTCGCTGTGACGGCCGGGGTGGTCGGCTATTTCGGCGTTTCCAAAGCCAATGAGCTGGAATCGATGCGCACGAACTACGGCGTTACGCGCGGCGAACTCGATAAGGCTCAGAGCTCAGCGCGCACGCTGCTGGCGATCTCCGACGTCACTGTCGGGCTTGCGGGCATAGCCAGCGGCGTGGCGCTCTACCTCACGCTGAGCCGTCCAACTGAGAAGCCTTATCCGTCAGGCGTTGCATTGGCGATCGCGCCTGACGGAGTGCGGTTGCGCGGTTCGTTCTAGCTCACGGACAGTCCCCAGCCACCACCACGTCGGCGGCGCCGTACTGGTCGGCGAGGGTCCAGGCACAGATCGCGTCTTTGCATGCCGTGTTCGCCTTCGGCCCGGGCCAGATACTTGGGCCTTGGTCGTGGCATTCGTAGTCGCTGGCGGTCAGATGTTGGGCCTCGCACGCGATCATCGCTTCGTACTTGGGGACGTCGCTCGTACCGGTGTCGGGATCGGCGGTCCCGATGCAACCTGCGACGCACGGATCTCCGAAAGTGCAGGTCAACCCAGTCTGCGCAGCGCAGATTGTCGCGCAATTTTCAGCCAGCGTTGGAGCGCTCGCCGCGCCTGCTGCGCCGCCCTTGCTCGAATCGCCTGCGCTACCCGCGTTGCCGGAGCCAGGGCTGTCTCCGCCTTCGGCCGGGCTGCTTAGGGGGAAGCCTGCTTCGCCGCCGGCGCCTGCGTTGGTCTCGCCGCTGCCGCCGCTGCCGCCGGCGTGAGTAGTGCCGGCGCTCCCCGCATGCGCGCCCGCGCTG
>DATCFJ010000973.1:0-10179 GCA_036509605.1 Polyangiaceae bacterium
GAGGCGTGCGGCGCTGCGCGCGCACTGGAGCGGGCGGATGAGAGGCGTTGCGGCGCTACGCGCGCTCCGGAGAGGGAGAAAGGAACCGGGCCCGGACGCCGAAGGCTCTGACGTCACCGCCCCGCCTCGTGACCATCAACAAACAGGCGGCAGCGCCCTCCTTGTGCCTGTACTACCCTCCCGCCTGTGACCCGGAGCGCTTCCCCCCCGCTCATCATCGGCGTAACTGAGTACGTCGATCTGCCCGAGTGGCGAATCTTGCGGTTGCGCGCGAAGATCGACACTGGGGCACGCAGTAGTGCGCTGCACGTGGAGAATATTCGCGAGCTCTCGTCTGGGCGTGTGCGCTTCGATGTGCGGCTAAGCCGCAACCAGAGTGAACGGCGTGTCACCGTCGAAGCCCCGGTGGCGCGCCGCGGCCGCGTGCGAACCTCCAACGGTGCGGTCGAGACGCGCATCTTCGTCGCGGTTCTGTTGCGCATTGGTCCGATCGAGCGGGAGATAGAGCTGAGCTTGGTCGACCGCGACCGCATGATTTTTCGAATGTTGATCGGTCGGCGCGCTCTGGCTAACGCTTTTTTGGTCGACCCAAGCCGGCGCTACGTATTGCGCAAACCGCCCCCGCCGCACAAGCCGCCAGCCCCCAAGCCCGCGCTCCCCAAGCGCTCGCGCGAAAGAACGCGAGCGTGTTGAAGATCGCCATTCTGTCGTGCAACGCGCGGGCCTATAGCACGCGCCGGCTGCGCGACGCCTGTCTGAAGCGCGGCCACCGCGTGAAGGTCCTGCATACTCTGCGCTTCAGCTTGCTGGTCGAGTCCGGACGCCCGGCGTTGTTCTTTCGCAACCGTAAGCTGTCTCGCTACGACGCGGTGATCCCGCGCATCGGCGCTTCGATCAGCGGCTTCGGAACCGCGGTCGTCCGCCAATTCGAGCAGATGGGCGTATTTTCGCTGAATTCGTCGTTCGCCATCAGCTCCGCGCGCGACAAGTTACGCGGGGCGCAGATCCTCAGCCGACACGGCGTGGGCATTCCGCCGACGGCGTTCGCCCGCGATCGCGCCAACGTTTCGCAGTCGATCGAAGCGGTCGGCGGCGCGCCGGTGGTCATCAAGTTGCTGGAGGGCGCCCAGGGGATCGGTGTGATCTTGGCCGAGACACCGAAAATGGCCGAGGCCATCATCGAAACACTGCACAGCACGCGGCAAGACGTGGTGATTCAGCGCTTCGTCAGCGAAAGCCGTGGCCGCGACATTCGCGCGTTCGTAGTTGGAGACCGCGTCGTCGCGGCCATGAGCCGTCAAGCGACGGGCGGCGAGTTTCGCGCCAATCTGCACCGCGGTGGCCGCGCCGCTAAAATAGACATCGAGCCGGCGTTCGAGCGGACAGCGATCGTCGCCGCGCAGGTCATGGGCCTACACGTCGCGGGTGTCGACATGCTCGAAGGCCCCGAGGGTCCGCAAGTGCTCGAGGTCAATTCCTCGCCCGGCTTGGAGGGCATCGAGACCGCAACCGGCGTGGACGTCGCGTCGGCGATCGTCCTACACCTCGAGCAACAGGTGCAGTTCCCCGATCTCGACCTGCGCCAGCGCCTCACTTTGAAGAGCGGCTATGGCGTGGTCGAATTTGCAGTGCAGCCGGGCTCGGCGTTGGCCGGCAAATCCCTGGCTGCGCTGTGTTTGCGCGATCAGGACGTGCAAGTGCTCAGCATCTCGCGCGAAAATGCCGTGCTGCCCAACCCGCGCGGGTCGGATTTGCTCGAGGCCGGCGACACGGTGCTCTGCTTCGGCAGCTACGCCACGCTCCGCGCGCTCTTGCCGGTGAGTGCTCGACCTCGCGAGGAGCGCTAAGGTGGGAGGGCGATGCGCCCGGAGGACCATCCCGAATACTTCCGCTTTCCGGCGCCCGAAGGGCGCTCCCGCGAAAGCACTATCGTGCTCGACGCCGGAGGGCGTTTCTCGCATCACGGCGAGTTAGTCGAGCACTCCGGAATGGCGCGTGCCTTCGCGTCTTGGATCGACGTCCACCCGGACAACGGCCGCTTCATTCTGAATAACGGCTACGATTGGAGCTATTTCCAGGTCGAGGACGTGCCCTTCTTCGTGCTCGGGCTGCGCGAGGAGGGCCAGGAGCTTCGGTTGCTCCTTTCCGACGGCAGCGAAAGCGCGCTCGTGCCGGCTTCGCTTTCGAGCGGTGCCCGGGGCGCGCTGTACGCGGGGGTCAAAAACGGCAAATTTCGGGCGCGTTTCACGCAAGCCGCCCAAACGGCGCTCGCGCCCTGGCTAGTCAG
The DNA here is from genome assembly GCA_036509605.1 of Polyangiaceae bacterium. GTDB lineage: Bacteria > Myxococcota_A > Polyangia > Polyangiales > Polyangiaceae > PMG-095. The sequence goes on from DATCFJ010000973.1 coordinate 2,288, forward strand.
TGATGAAAACGGCCAGATTTTCCTGGAAATCGCAGCGACTCGTCACACGCTCGGGAACTTGAGTGAGGGCGTGATAGAAGGCCCCGGAGATGAGAGTCCTAGCAGCGGATCGGCTTTCTGAGTCGAGCCTCGACGAAATGCGAACCCTCGGCGTCGAGGTGATCTACGAACCCGATCTCGACGGCGAAGAGCTGGTCAACGTGCTCGATGGCGTGAACGTGCTCATCGTACGCGGCACGGTCGTGAACAAGGCGGCGATCGATGCGGGCAAGGCGCTCAATTTGATCATTCGCGCTGGTGCGGGCGTCAGCAACATCGACGTCTCGACCGCCAGCGAGCGCGGCATCTACGTCGCCAACTGCCCTGGCAAGAACGCCTCCGCGGTGGCTGAGCTGACGATGACGCTGATCGGTTGCCTCGACCGCCGCGTGCCCGAAGGCGTCGCCAGCCTCCTCCGCGGAAAATGGGAGAAGCATGAGTTCGCGCGCGCGGTTGGTCTGAACGGCCGCAAGATCGGCATCTTGGGGACTGGTCACGTGGGTCGCGCGGTGATCAAGTTGGCTCAGGCCTACGGCATGCAGCCGTATGCATGGTCGCGCTCGCTCTCGACCTCGCGCGCGGCGGAGCTGGGCGTCGTGCGTACGGCGAGCCCGGAAGAATTGGCGCGTTCCGTCGATATTTTCAGCGTGCATTTGGAGCTCGGCGACCGCACTCGCGGCCTGGTCGATCGCAAAGTGATCGAAGCCTTGCGAGACCAAGCGATGTTCGTGAACACCGCTCGCTCCGAGCTGGTCGACTACGACGCGCTGCTCGAGATGATTCCGAAGAAGGGTTTGCGCGTCGGCCTCGACGTCTTGCCGAACGAGCCGGACACTCGTGAGGGCACGTACTCTCATCCGATCTTGAAGAGCGGGCTCGTGTATGCCACGCCGCACATCGGCGCGTCGACGGACGAGGCGCAGATCGCCATCGCCAACGAGACGGTGCGGATCCTGCGCGGCTTCCTGACCCAAGGTGAGGTGCCGAACGTGGTGAATATCAGCGCCACGTCCTGGGCGCGCTACCAACTGGTCGTCCGTCACGTGGACAAGGTGGGGGCCTTGGCCAACGTACTGGGTGTGCTCAAACGCCACGGCATCAACGTTCAGGAGCTCGACAACACGGTTTTCGACGGTGGGCGAGCCGCCTGCGCGAAAATCCGTCTGGCTTCCCGGCCTTCTGACGCATCTCTGCAAGAAATCATGGCTTTCGACGGCGAAGTGCTGCATGTGGACCTGGTCACGCTGCCGAATCTGGCGTGATCACGGTTTTTCGGGCCTTCGCATAAATAGTCAATGATTTCAACTAGCTATGGGTCCGAGCGGGCGCTTGCTGATGGCTGCGCCGTCGGCTAGAATGCGCCGCGACAACTTGGGTGGTTCCCAGCGGACCCGCTCTACTAAGAGGGTCCGTTTTTTCATTTTCAATCCGCGCACGCATGAACGTCTCGTACGAAAAAATTCCAGGCATCGACCGAGAGAAGCTGCACGCAGCGCTCGGTCCAGTGTTCGCCGCGCATAGCGTCGAGTGCGTGGAGTGTATTTGGCGTACGGACCAAGGCGGTTGGCTGCTCGAGATCAGCATCGAGCGCATCGAGCGTTCTGCCTCTGTGGAGGGCAGCGCGCCCGGCTACGGTGTCACCATCGACCTGTGCGCAGACATCTCGCGTGACCTTTCGGCTGCGCTCGATGTGGCAGATTGTATTCCGCATCGCTACACGCTCGAGGTCGGTTCGCCTGGCGTCGAACGCGCCCTGTACGTGCGTCGTGATTACGAGCGCTTCGCCGGCCAAGCCGCGCGCCTCAAGCTGAGCGCGCCCCGCGCTGGTCAGCACGTGATCTTCGGCATGCTCCGCGGTCTCGACGACGGTAGAGAGCGCTCCGTGCTTCTCGAAACGGAAAACGGAGAGCTCGCTAGCATCGAGCTCGAAACGATTCAGAGCGCTCGCATCCTCTTCGAGTGGAAGAAGGGTACGGGCGTTCGCGCCTCGGCAAGGCGGTCCGAGCAGCGCACTTCAGGCAAGCCCAAAAAGGCCCAATCGCCACAACGGAGCAGGTGACAGATGGCAGCGCAGGCAGCAGCAGCAGGCCCAGGCATGGACCTAGGTACGATCGTCGAGCAGGTCGCCCAGGAGAAGGGCATCGACAAGAAGGTGCTCATCGAGACGATGGAGGCGGCCATCTTGAAGGCAGCGCAAGCCGCCTTCGGCCCAACCCGTGAGCTCGAGGCACGCTTCAACGAGGAGAGCGGCAACATCGATCTCTTCCAGTACATGACCGTGGTCGAAGAAGTGACCACGGCCGAGCGCGAGATCGCGCTTAGTGTCGCCGTGAAGCACGGTCTGGAAGCGGAAATCGGCGAAGAGCTCGGCTTCCAGGTGTTCTGGCATCCGCGGGATGCCGAGCGCGCGCGCCAGCAAGACAAAGAGTTCGGTAGCGTGCTCGACATGAAGCAGGCGCGCAGCACCTTCGGGCGCATCGCGGCGCAAACGGCCAAGCAAGTGCTCTTGCAGCGCGTGCGCGACGCCGAGCGCGACATCATCTTCAACGAGTACAAGGACCGCCAGGGTCAGCTGATCCGCGGCATCGTGCGACGCTTCGAGAAAGGCCACAATATCGTGGTCGACTTGGGCAAGACCGAGGGCGTCCTTCCGGCTCGTGAGCAGACCCCGCGCGAGACCTACCGCCCGGGTGATCGCATCGTGGCTTTCGTGAAGAACATCGATCGCGAGTCGCGCGGCCCGATGATCATCCTGAGCCGCAGCCAACCGAACCTGGTCGAGAAGCTGTTCGAAGCCGAGGTGCCCGAGATCTACGAAGGCATCGTCAAGATCGTGGGCGTGGCTCGCGAGCCCGGCTCGCGCAGCAAAATCGCGGTCACCACCCGTGATTCGGACGTGGATCCGGTCGGCGCTTGTGTCGGCATCAAGGGCTCCCGCGTGCAAGCGGTCGTGCAAGAGTTGCGCGGCGAGAAGATCGACATCGTGCCGTTCGACCGCGATCCGGCGCGCTACATCATCAACGCCATTCAGCCGGCGGAGGTGAACAAGGTGATCGTCGACGAAGCCGACCACCGCATGGAGCTCGTCGTTCCGGACGAGAAGCTATCGCTCGCCATCGGTCGCAAGGGCCAGAACGTGCGCCTCGCGTCACAGCTCACTGGTTGGAAGCTCGACATCATCAGCGAGAGCAAGTTCAAGCAGATGGAGGACGAAGCTCTCGTCGTGCTCAAGGAGATCGACGACGTCGACGAAGAGCTGGCCAAGGCCATGTACCGGCTCGGCTTCCGGGCTCTGGAAGAAATCGCCGAAGCGGCGATCGAGGAGCTCGTCACGATCGAGGGCGTTACCTCGGAAGAGCGCGCTCAGGAGCTGAAGGTCGCTGCCGAGCGCACCATGGAGCGCCTGCGTCGGGATCGCATTCACCGTGCTTCCTCGCAGGTCGAGCCGCTCACGGAACGCGACAAGCTGCGGTTCGTCCCGGGTGTCGGCACGCGCACCGTGCAACTGCTCGAAGAAGCCGGCTACCGCACGGTCCAGGACTTGGCCCGCGAAGACGCTGACCGCTTGGCAATTCGTACTGGCCTCGGCATCAAGAAAGCCCGGCAAATTCAGGTCGGTGCCAGCCACTTCCTGAGCACCGAAGCTCGCGAAATCGAAGAGGCTCGTCGCCACGCGACGGCTGCGGCCGCTGCGGCTGCCGCCGCTGCTTCGGCTGCGGATGCCGCTCACTCTGCCACCTCGGGAGAAGCCTGAAAGGCGTGAAAGGCGAGATGCTCCGTACCTGTGCTGGCTGTCGAGAAGTCGGGGACCCAAGTCTCCAGCCTCTCGTACGCGTTGTGCTTGGCCCCGATGGGCAAGCCGTCCCGGATCTGTCCGGCAGCGGGTTTGGACGCGGCGCGTGGGTTCACCCGCGCGAAGCTTGTCTCGCCAAAGCCTTGCCCCGAGGTTTCTCCAAAAGCATGAAGAATACGGTGACGACCAGCGTAGCGGAGTTCGCTTCGGCGCTCCGCGCGCAGGCCGAACGTCGAGCTTACTCGCTCGTCGGATCCGCGTTCAGAGCACGCAAAGCCGCGGCGGGTTCAACCGCCGTGCGCGATGCATTCACAGCCGGGCTAGTGTTGCTCGTGCTGGTTGCCACTGATGCCCGCGCGGCGGCCGAAACGCCCTGGGTGGACGCGCTCGTGAAGAGCGGCAAAGCACGCGCCTTCGGCTCGAAAGAGCTGCTCGGGCGTGTGATCGGACGGCCGGATACGGGCGTCATCGCGATTTTGGACGACGGAATTACTACTGCGCTCATGCACACGCTGGATGTTGCAGAGCTCGGGCCGGTGAGCGCTCCTCAGTTGAGCGCCGCCAGCCTGGTGTCGGAGGTTGGATGAGCATCAAGCTGCGTGTTTATGAAGTGGCTCGCGATCTGGGCCTAGACAACAAGGCGCTCGTGGCCTTGCTGCAAGCGGTCGGCGTGCCCGACGTTAGAAATCACATGAGTGCAGTGCCGCCGGAAGTCGTCGAGCGCGTGAAGCGCCAGTTGGAAAAGCAAAAGCAACCCGTCGCCGTCGCGGAACGGATCCATCCGACCGTCGTGAAGCGCCGCGCCGTCGTGCGTGAACCGTCTGCGCCTGTGCAGGTGGCGCCGCCGGCGCCCGCGCCCGTCATGCGTGATGAGCCGCAGCGTGCTCCTCAACGTTCGTATGAAGAGCCGTCGCGTCCGGTAGCTGCCCCCGAGCCGCCCCCGCCAGTCGTTCACGTGCGTGAGCGAGAGGTCGAATCCCCGCCGCCGCCGGCCCCGCCGGTCGTCGTCGAGGCGCCGCGCGCAGAGGTCCACGCGGAAGCGGTCGCGCCGGCTGTTCCGCCGGTCGCGCGCGAACGCGAGCCCGAGCCAGCACCGGTTGCTCCGGTCGCTGCCGCGCCCGAGTCGCCGCGCGCCGCGCCCGTCACCCCCCCGCCGACGCCCCAACAGATCGCCTCGATGGCGCCGACTTTGTCGGCTGCGTCGCCGCAGCCTGCTCGGACTTCGACAGCCCCCAAGACAGGCATCGACGTTTGGGAGGGTCGTCCCGGCGTGCCCATGCCCGCACAGGTTCCGCGTGGCCCGATGCCGCGCCGCGTTCAATACGACGCCAAGGCGCCCGGTGCCGTTCAGGGGCGTCCGCGTCCCGGTGGTCCACCGCAAATGGGTGGCAACCGCGGTCCGCAAGGTCGCGGCGGTATGCGTCCGCGCGGCATCGGCTCGATGCCGAAGGGCAAGATCACGGGCTCGGTCGTCACGCAGGAGCGTTCCGCGCACAAGAAGATCGTGCGTATCGAGGAGTCGATCGGCCTGCAAGGCTTGGCGGCTAAGATCGGCGCCAAGGCCACTGAAGTGCTGATGAAGTTGATGCGTCTCGGTATGACCGGCGTGAACATCAACAGCACCCTCGACGCCGAAACCGCCAAGATCGTCGCCAACGAGTTCGGTTGGGAAGTCGAAGACATCGCGGTCAGCGAGGAAGACCAATTGGTCGCCGCGCAGGGCACCGAGCTCGACGACTCGGCTGATCGAATCACCCGTCCGCCCGTCGTGACCATCATGGGTCACGTCGATCACGGCAAGACGAGCTTGCTCGACCAGATCCGCAAGACCAACGTGGTCTCCGGTGAGGCCGGCGGCATCACCCAGCACATCGGCGCGTATTCCGTACAAACGGCGCACGGCCCCGTCACGTTCCTCGACACGCCCGGCCATGAGGCGTTCACCGCGATGCGTATGCGCGGCGCACAAACCACGGATCTCGTGGTGCTGGTCGTTGCTGCTGACGACGGCGTCATGCCGCAGACGCGCGAAGCGGTGAACCACGCCAAAGCGGCTAAGGTGCCAATCGTGGTCGCCATCAACAAGAGCGACAAGCCGGACGCGAATCCGGAGCGCGTCAAGCGCCAGCTCAGCGAGCTCGGGCTCGTGGCCGAGGAGTGGGGCGGAGACACGCTGTATCAGAGCGTCTCGGCGCTTACTCGTGCCGGCGTCGATCAGCTGCTGGAAACCATCGCGCTGCAGGCGGAGGTGCTCGATCTCCGAGCCAATCCGAACAAGCCGATGACCGGTACGGTGATCGAGGCCGAGCTCGATCGCGGTCGCGGTCCGGTGGCGACGGTGCTCATCACCGACGGCACGCTGACCCGCGGCGACGTGATTTTGGCGGGCGGTGCCTACGGCAAGGTCCGCGCAATGCACGACTCAGCAGGGCGCCTGCTCGAAACAGCTGGTCCGTCCACGCCCGTCTTGATCATCGGTCTGAATGACGTGCCGAGCGCCGGCGATCCGGTGCACGTCGTCAAGGACATGAAGAAGGCGCAGGAGATCGCCGACACACGCAAGACGAAGGAACGCCGCAGCTTGGCGCCCTCGACTGGCCAGCGCGCGATGTCCCTGGAAGAGCTCGCCAAGGCGATGCAGGAAGACGATCAGCTCGAGTTGAAGCTGATCATCAAGGCCGACGTTCAAGGCTCTGTCGAAGCCGTGGAAGATGCCTTGGTTCGCCTGAGCACCGAAAAGGTGAAGGTGAGCGTGGTGCACGCGGGTGCTGGTGCCATCACCGAGGGCGACGTCAACCTAGCCGTAGCGGCCGGTGCCATCATCATCGGCTTCAACGTGCGTCCGGCAGGAAAGTCCGCGGCTCTTGCTCAAAAAGAGAACGTGGAAATCCGCCAGTACAGCATCATCTACAACGTGGTGGATGAAGTGAAGGCGGCCATGGAGGGCTTGCTCAAGCCCACTCAGGTGGAGCGCAACATCGGCAAAGCCGAGGTTCGCCAGGTCTTCAAGCTCAGCAAGGCGGGCACGGTGGCCGGCTGCATGGTCATCGAGGGCGTGGTCAAACGCGCCGGCGGTGTTCGCTTGCTACGCGAGGGCGCAACGCTCTGGCAGGGCAAGATGTCGAGCCTCAAGCGCTTCAAGGACGACGCTCGCGACGTGAAGGAAGGCTTCGATTGCGGTATCGCGCTCGAGGGCTTCAACGAGATTCAGGTCGGCGACGTCATCGAGGCGTTCGAGATCGAACAGGTCAAGCAAACGCTTTAATCGTCGGGGGATTCTCCCTCGACCCCGCGTTTGGAGCCCCGTCAGCGGGGCCCCAGCCCCGAGTTTGGAGCCCCCGCCCCAAACGAACATTCGCTAAAGACAGGTATTTCTAAGGCATGTTCGTCGGTGTGGCTCGGATCGTTCTACAAATTCCCGGCGCTCGGTCGCTCAAGGACCGACGCCGGGTCGTCAAAGGCCTGAAGGATCGCGCGCGCGCGAAATTGCCGGTCTCGATTGCCGAGATAGGCGATCTCGGCCGTTGGCAGGTGGCAACTCTCGGAGTGAGCGTGGTCTCCAATGATTCTGCGCGCTGCTCGGAGGTGTTGTCGCACATGGCGACGCTTGCGGGCGCTGCGCACGACGCACTAGTCGCCGACGTCGCGACCGAGATCGTCTCGTTCGGCGACGGCGGCACCGGCATTCGGGGTGGCATCGAGCAGGCCCTGGACCGCGGCGTACTCAGCGACTCAGGCTTCGATTTTCCGGCGGGAGAAGACGAATGATCAGCACAGATGGGCGTCGGGGAAAGCGTGTTGCCGAACTAATTCGCGCCTACCTCGCTGAGTCGATGCGGCGAGAGGTCGACGATCCGCGGCTGGCGGCGGTAGTCGTCACTACCGTGGATGTAACCGATGACTTGATGTCGGCGCGCATCGGCGTTCGCCTACTCGTAGGTGACGATGATCCCAAGGTTCGCAGCGCAGTGCTGAAAGCCCTCCAAAAAGGGGCCGGTCGCTTGCGCCGCTTGATAGCACCCAGGTTGGAGCTCAGGCGCTGCCCCGAGCTGCGCTTCAA
>DATCFJ010000974.1:0-7208 GCA_036509605.1 Polyangiaceae bacterium
GAGCTTGTCCTTGTTCGTCGGCCAACGTCGCGGCGCGCTGCGCTGCGTGGGCGGAGTGTGCCGCGTATTCCCGCCCTTCGAAGGCGCCGCGCTGGACCTCACGCTACGCTTTTAGCCACTGAGCTGAGGCGCGGCGGGCCAGGCAGCTGCTTCGGCGAGTCGGGACCCCCTGCGCCTTCCCGCAGACCCGATAGTGGGTAGTCCCCACTATTGACCCGTCCGGGACAGCTGGTTTTGCGCCCACAATTGGCCCGTTTTCAGAATGCAATTAGTGGGGGTTCCCCACTATCTACTCGCGCGCGAGGGGTCGCCTCGCCCGCAACTCTCGCTCCTTGATCTCGAGAGGCGACCCCCAAACTATTATTGCGTGGGCGCAGGCGTCCGCGCGAGCGCCGCCACCACGTCGCGCTCGACGGCCGCCGCGTCGCCGGTGGTGTAGCCCTCTTGCTTCTTCAAGATGCGCCCGTCGCGCCCGATCAGCACGCTGTACGGCGCGCTCGTCTTCGGATTGTACAACGCCACGACGCGCGTCTCCTGGTCGAGCAAGATCGGAAAGCTGACACCGAGCTTCGACACCGTAGTTTTCACCTGGGCGATCGAATCAGGCCCGTCGATGTCGATGCCCAGCACGACGAAGCCTTCGCTCTTGTGCTGACGATACAGCGCGTCGAGGTGCGGCATCCCAGCCAGACAGGGCTCGCAAAACGTCGCCCAGAAGTCGAGCAGCACGACCTCTTTGCCCAGGTGCTCGCTCAGGCGTTCGCTGTGACCGTCCACCGTAGAAAGCTCGAAATCAGGCGGCGCGACCTGGTTTTTCGCGGTCGTTTGCGCGCCCTGCCCCACGGGCCCACACGCGACGAGCGACAACGCAGCAAGAGCGAGGCCGGCCAGCCCCCAAAGCGAGCGGTGCATCACAGCTTGTCGAGCGTGGTCTGAACCGAGTCCCAATACGTGGTGCTGTAGCCCATGGTGACCGAAACGATCGTCATGTCACGCACATTCACCAGCATATTGAGCGGGGTGGCGTCAGAGTCGAAGTAGGCGCCCATCTTGAAGCTGGGATCGATGACCAGCGGGAATGCAACCTTGTGGTTCGACACCGAGCCCCAGTTGTGCAGATCTTGCGGCTGCGCCGGGTAGTACGCGTTGTCCTGGAACAGCGTGCCCAGCATCTCTACGCCCTTGGCCTTGAATGTAGCGTAGGTGTCTTGCGTGAGCATGTCCACGTACTCCGAGCGGCACACGCTGCACCACACGGCTGACGCGTTGATGGCCAGCAACTTGATCCCGGTGTGTTCGTCCGGATCGTAGAAATCAGACAAGCGCAGCGTTTCCAGCTTGCTGAGGTCATAGGCCGCGTCCACGGGGTGCTTCCAACCTAGGAAGCTCAGATTTTGAATCGTCGCGCCGCGACCGGTGCCGTAGGGGCCAGCGGGATACGCTGCGAACGTGGACGTCGGACCTGTTCGTCCCGCATTGGTGCTGCCAGCCGCGCCCGTAGCGCTGGCCTCGGAACCGCCGGCTGCCGCGGGTACCGCGGCCGCCTCGTTGTCAGTGGTCGGGGAGCCAGTCAGCGGACTGCTCGAACAACCAGCCACGACGCACGTGACGGCGAACAGGACCAAAGCGATCGGCTGTTTCATGCGGGCGACCTGGGCGGTGAGAGAATGGCTCTCGGACGAAGAAAACCGAGTACTATCCAGCACGGTAGCCCCGTGGACCGCCCCGTCAAGCGCTCAGCATTTTCTCGAATGGTTTCAGGTCCGCCTGCCGGAGCCCGCACGAGCCGCGCGCTGGCGCTGGCGAACGTGCTCGCAGTTTTCGTGTGGGTTTCGTTGCTGCTCGGCGGCGGCTGCTCCAAGAGCGAATGTTTGAACCCGAACTGCCAAACTGGGGACGCCGGAGTCAGCGCGGCCCAAGCCGGCAGTGCAGGCGCGCCGAGCAGCGCGCCGACGGTCACCAAGTGCAGCGCAACCACGGACTGCGACGCCAGCCAACGCGAGTCGTGCGTCGACGGCGCGTGCCGCTTCCCGTGCCATTCGCATTACGACTGTCAAGGCTTCGGCGAGTGCGTGAGCGGCACGACGAGCGAAGCCACCACCGTTCACTACTGCGATTTGACCAGTCCGCAGAAGCCCGGCCAGTTCTACACGCATTGCCCCAACGGGGACTCGGACTGTGACACCAATGGCGCCTTCCTGTGCGTCGGCGACGGCGTCGCTGATCTAGACGCCTATTGCACCATCGACTGCAGCGCCGATAAGGACTGCGCGGACGGCTTCGCCTGCACGCCGCTCGTGCGCCCGCCCTGCGCAGACATGTGCAACCTGACCGGGGTTCCCAAGGATCACCTGTGCATTCCGCTAGACCAAATCGGCGCCGGAAAGCCGTACCAGTGCGGCAACCAGGGCGTCACGCGCAACGTCTGCCGCCCGCGCAGGTTCTGCAGCAGCTGCAGCACGGACGCGGACTGCCTCGCGGCGACCGATCAAATCTGCGCCAAGGACAAAAGCGGCACGAAAATCTGCACCCAGCTGTGCGATCAGAAGCACCCTTCTTGCCCGTGGGGCAGCGCCAGCAGCTGCGGCATGTACGATCAAGACGTCGCAGCGCCGACCTGCGCGCACCGTTTCGGTCAATGCACGGGCACAGGCAAGAGCTGCGAGCCGTGCCTGAAGGACGCCGACTGCGGCAGTAAGGGCGTGTGCTACGCCTCCGAGTTCACTGGCGAGCATTGGTGCATCGATCTGAACGTCACCTGCAGCTGCGTCGGCCTGACCCAAACCAGCGGTGCGTGCACTGGCGGCGGCTGTCCGCAGAGCCCAAGCGGTCTTGCCATGCAATGCGTCAACACCGACATGACCGGAGCGAACGGCCTGTGCAACGGCGCGGACACCGCAAGCATGCTGCTCGGTGGCTCACCGCAAACCGGTTGCTGGCCCGCGAAATAGCGCTCCGCATCTCTCCTTGTATAAGGAGAACGGACGCTCGCCGGCCAGCGGTCCGCTGCACACCGCGTCGCGCAACGAGCACCGACAGTGGCGATATTGCTGGGTTTCGCGAGCCCGGGAACCTGCTGTACACTGCTTGCCGCCGTCGCTTTGAATAGACGCCGGAAGCGTTGAAGGGAACATGCCGAACCGTGGTGGTGGAGGGTCTGTCCCAGACGCGCGCAAAGAGGAGTCCCTTCGCATGATCTTGAAAAATCGCTTGAAGCCGTTCACTGCTGTCGCCCTGTTTGGCGTGGTCGTTTCTTCCATGGCCGCTGGCTGTAGCGCAGTCAAAGATGCGCAAGGCGCAGTGTGCTGCGACGGTTTCAAGGTTGGTACAACGATGACGGCTACGAGCTTCCCAACCGTCGATGCCAGCATCCAGGGCTCGTTCGTAGCGTTCGCCAATGCCACCTCGGACCTCTCCGCGGTAGCCACCGCCTCCGTCTCGGATGTGACCACGGCCTGCCAGAACCTCGCGCTCGACATGGGTGGGGACCCGACGGACGCGAGCGTTGCGGGCAAGACGGGCACGGACGCGCTGACGGGCTGGTGCGCGATGGCCAAGGCGCAGATCGGCGCGAGCTTCGGCGCCAAGGGCACGCTTGCCACGAGCGTCAGCGTCGACTTCGTGCCGCCGAAATGCACGGCGTCGATCTCCGCGACTGCCGATTGCCAAGCCTCCTGCGACGTCAACGCGACGTGCGACATCAAGGCGACGCCGCCCAAGTGCACGGGCGGCACGCTGACGGTGGAGTGCAGCGGTGGCTGCACCGCTACCGGCAAGGCCGACGTGGCCTGTACCGGCAATTGCACCGGTGGCTGCAGCGGTAGCTGCAAGGCCAGTGGCGGCGCGACGATCGACTGCAAGGGCAAGTGTGACGGCAAGTGCACCGCGGGCGCCACGGGTGGCGCGACCGCAAAGGGCACCGGCATCCAGGCCGACGGCTCTTGCGACGGCCAGTGCGACGGCACCTGCACGCTCTCGGCTGACGCCCCGAAAATTTCCTGCACGGGTGTGTGCGACGGTCATTGCGACGCCGCTTGTAAAGGGACCGCTGACTTGAAGGTGAAGTGCGACGGCAAGTGCGACGCCGACTACACGCCGCTCAAGTGCGACGGTGGCAAGCTCGAAGGCGGCTGCAGTGCGGACGCCAGCTGCCAAGGCAGCTGCAACGCCAGCGCCAGCGCCAAAGCAGAGTGCACCCCGCCGAGCGTATCTGTCGTGGCCACGGCCAAGGCCGGTCTCAACGCCAGCGCTCAGCTGCAACTGCAGACAGCCATCGCCTCCCTCGAGGCCAACCTGCCGAAGATCTTGGTCGTCTTCAAGGCGCGCGGGACCGACTTCGCCGACAGCTTGACGGCTGCCGTGAACGCGGGCGTCTCGCTCACGGGCAGCGGCAAGCTCAACGCGTCGGGCACCACGTGCGGCCTCATCATCGGTGCTGCGATCGGCACAGCATCCGATAACTTCGTCGCGGCACTCAGTGCAGCCGGAGACATCGCAGGCTCCGTCAGCATCAAGTGAGCTGACTGCGGCACTCGTAAAAATCGGGCGGCACGCTCCTCACCGGGGGCGTGCCGTTTCGTTATTTGGGGTACCCGCAGCGTCCCAGAGTGAGACGAGGCTAGGACGCGGCAGCGCCCTCAACTTCGTCACTCTGCGGCCGTTCCCTCCTCTTGGAGAGATGTCGGTCGCTCAAAGTCTCGAGTCGCGGGTGGTGCTGGACGGTAAATACGCCCTACTGCGCGAGATTGGGTCCGGCGCCAGCGGCACGGTGCACGAGGCCGAGCACTTGGTCGTCGGTAAGTTCGTCGCGATCAAGGTGATGCGCCGCGAAGCGTTCGCCGATCCGGAGCATCGCGACCAGTTCGTGCGCGAGGCCCGCGCTGCCGCGCGCATCGCGCACGCCAACGTCGTCGACATTCACGACCTCGGGCTCACCCCCGAAGGCGTCCCTTACTTGGTCATGGAGCTGCTGCGCGGCGAGACCCTAGAAGACATCATCGACTCGCGCGGTGCGCTACCCGCGAGCTACGCCTGTGAGCTGATGCTGCAGGTATTGGCCGCGCTGTCCGCGGCGCACTCGCAACGCTTTCTGCACTGCGACCTGAAGCCGGCCAACGTCATGATCACGCATCCGCGCCCAGATCGCCCGCACGTCAAAGTGCTCGATTTCGGCATCGCGCGAAATATGTTCGAGGCCGACGGCAGCGCCACCAAAGGTGCGGGCGGCACACCGATGTTCATGGCGCCGGAAGCCGCGCGCGGTGATTCCGTCGACGCGCGCAGCGACATCTATTCTGCCTCCGCGATGCTGTACGCCATGCTTTCGGGTCGCGATCCGTTCGACGGCAAGACCGCCGGCGCAGTGCTACAAAAAGTCGTGTCCGGGGATTTCGAGCCCTTGTGCCAGGTGAATCCTCAAGTTCCGAAGCTGCTGGCGACGATCGTCGAACGCGGCATGGCGCTCGACCCGCGGCAGCGCATCGACAGCGCCGAAGAATTCGCAGAGCTATTGCAACCGTTCATTGGCGCGGCGGCGCAAGCGCTCTCGCTTGGACCGCAGCGGCGCATGTTCAGCGATCCGATACCGTTGATCGCCGCGCCGCGCGAGGTCGTGATCCAAGAATCGGTGGCGTCGGAGCGTCCGCCGCGGGAGTCTTCCGTGGTCCCGATTCGCGTCGCATCCTACGACCGCGGCGTGACGGACTCGTTACTCGTCGCGCCGCGCTTCCCGCGCTCTGCGAGCACTCCGCGCATGGAAGTCGGCAAAGACTTCATGCCCATGCCCGGCGAGTCCGGCTGGGACGAGCTCCAGGAGCGCCGCACTTCGACGCGCGCGCCTCGCACGAGCAGCGCCGGCCGAAATGCCTGGCCAGCGTTAATCGCCACCGGAATCGGCTTCGGAATCGGCGTGATCATCGCCTGGCTGTCCGGCGCGCTGTAGGCGTCGGGCGCCGAGTCGCGCTTCACTGGGGCGGGCATTGTCGCCCCAGATAAGCCAGCGTGCGCGTGCGACCGGTAGCGACGTAGTAAGCGCCGAGCGAGTTTGCATCCGCGCGTACGTCTGCGAAAACGCCCGTTTCGGCAGGACCGTCCCATTCGATCGCGCCGCTCCGAATCAAGCCGACGTATGCGTGGTTATCGATCGCCAAGCCGACGACGAGCCCGAGCGGCGACGACGTCGCGTTCAGCCAAGCGAGGTTCATCGACGTTGCGACGGCCGCGGGTAAATCGAGATTCACTCGCGAATCATCCGGCGAAATGAGGACGAGTCCGCTCGCGTTCACGATCAGGCTGTCTCCCGCCCAAGCGACCGCCACGGTCGAGACGGGGACCGGATGCGCTCGCAGCAAACTCTTGCCCGTGTCCGTGAGCGAATAGACCTCCAATGATTTCCCGACGACGTTGACCACTGCCAGCTGGAAGCCTTGGGGCGTGCTCTTGACTGAGCCAAAGCTATAGTGCGGGAGCTGCTGTGAACCGACCGGCTTTAGCGACGCGTCGAACGTATCCACCACGAACGTTCCGCTGCCGTCGCCCGAAGCAACGACCACTCGATCGGTAGAGGCAGCAACGGCGCTGCGTGGCAGGGCGAGCGCGGAGACCGCGCTCGGGGCGCTGTGCACCGCGCCGTCAGATCCGATGAGCGACAGTTGGGCCTTCCCGGTGCCGTCTTCCCCGACTGTGAAGAACCGCCCGGCGTTGCTGGTTGCGACGTTTACCGGCGCCGGGGCGGAAAATGGGATCGCCGTACCGGGCGTCGCAGGATGCTGGGCGTCGATCGGAATGATCGCACCGGGGGGCATCGTGTTTACTGAACTGAACAGGACGGCTTCGCTCGCGAAGGCCGCGCTGCCGACGCCAGTTTGGAGGTCGCCCGCGATTGGGGTCCACTCTGCCAGCGGACCCGAGCAACCCGCGCCGTCCGCGGCCACTCCACCCGCACCACCATTGCCGGCGTTACCGGCCTCGCCCGCGCCACCGCTCGAGACTCCTGCGCCGCTGTCCGGCGGCCCGCTTTGCGAGCCGGCGCTCGCCGCATTGCCGAGGTTTTCATGCGACGTCTGACCGCAAGCGACAGCACTCGCTAGAACCAGCAGCCACGGCCCGGTCATTCCGTCCCTCATGCTCGCACTCGCTTCCGCTTGGTGCCGAAAGTCGTAGCCTAGACAGCTCGGCTGCGGCGGGGCAATTCTAGTTTGAGACCCGAG
>DATCFJ010000975.1:0-5311 GCA_036509605.1 Polyangiaceae bacterium
GGCGAGCACGATCGCCGACCAACCGGACGACATGTGCACCACGGTTCCGCCCGCAAAGTCGATGGACTTGATGGCGGCGTGCGGGTTCCAGACGCCGTTCATCAGGCCGTCAATGCCCCAGACCATGTGCGCCAGCGGGAAGTACACGACGAACATCCAGGCGGGCACGAACAGCATCAGTGCGCTGAATTTCATGCGTTCCGCGACGGCTCCGACGATCAGCGCGGGCGTGATGATGGCGAACATGAGCTGGTACATCGCGAACACGTTCTGCGACACCCACTGTGCGTAGTCGCCATTGGGCATGGAATCGACGCCTGCGAACATCGCGAACTTGAGGCCGCCCAGGAACGCGCCGCCCGGCGCGAACACCAGGCTGTAGCCCACCACCACCCACAGGACCGTGACCAGAGCGGATATGGCCAAGCATTGAGCCATCACCGAAAGGACGTTCTTCGTGCGCACCATGCCGCCGTAGAAGAGCGCGAGGCCGGGCAGCGTCATGAACAGCACGAGCGCCGTCGAAACCATCATCCACGCGTTGTGCCCGGGGCCGGGCCCGGCGATCTTCGAGACCTTGGCTACGCGCGCGCCGTTGTTGACGTACGCCTCTAGATCCGCGAGCCGCTCATCCACGCTCTTAGCGTCTAGAGTCTGCGCACTGTCCGCTTTCGCAGCGTCGACAGTCTGGGCCCATGCCGTACAAGGAAGCGCGGCACCGAGCGCCAACACTACAATCATGACTAGCGAGCGAAGACGCGCTCGAGCGGAATGCGGCAACGAAGCTCCGGCGAGTTTGCTGAACATCTGGCAGGCGATAGCCAAGCAAGCCTGTCGGGTCAACTTATGTTTCTAGACTTATATGAAGTAGCGGCGGTTACTGCTTGAAGTCGAAGCCGTAGCGCTCGATGGCGTCGGCGGGCACGGCCGTAGTGCAGTCGAAGCGCGACGCATTGCGAAAGCCAAAGTCGGACTAACCCTCGAAGCCTAACGCGACATTTGGGCGGGGAGCCTGGGTGACTCCGCGCTAGATCGCGATCGACTTCCAGTCACCGCGCCGAAACTTCCAGACCATCGCACTGGTCAGCAGCACGACGTAAATCGCGGCGGAGGTCCAGATCCCGGGCAAGCCCAGATTCAAAGTGATACCGAAGAGCCAGGCCAGCGGCACCAAGCAGAAGAAGTGCAGCACGAGCTCTACGAGCATCACGAAACGGGTGTTGCCCGCGCCGAACAGCGCCTGAGTCAGGATCATGCCGACCGCGATCAGCGGCGTACACACGCCCATCATGCGCATGGGTAAGAGCGCGGTGTGGTACACGGCGTGGCTCTGGGTTACGAAATGCAGCAAGGGCTTGGTCAGCACGACGCCCTCGAGCAAGCCGACCACGCCGAAGATAATCAGCCCGAGCCGAACCGAGACCCAGCCGAAGCGCTCGGCCTTTTCGGGCTCACCTGCGCCCAGCGACTGACTGACGAGCGTGGCCGTCGAAGTGCCGAAAGCGAGACATGCAGTGAACGTGAGCTTGAGGATTTCGACGATCAAAGCGGTGGCGGCGCCGTTGACGGCCTCAGCTTGCCCGCCGGGGCAATCTGCGCGCAGTACGACCGCGTGCGACACGCTGTCCAAGTGGCTGACGATGCCCGAGAACAGCGCGAAGCCGCTCATGACAGCGACCGTGGCGACCGCGCTGGGCACTGACAAGCGCAGAATGTCGCCCATCAGCCCGCGCACGACGCGCCTGACGTCGAACGGTCTGAAGTTCTTGAGATAGTGAGGCAGCGTGGCCCAGGCCACCATGATCAAAAGGCCGACCCAAGAGGAGGCGGCGCCCGCCAAGCCCGCACCCGTCATGCCCAAGCGCGGCGCGCCAAAGTGGCCGAAAATGAGCGCGATGCACAGGACGACGTTGATCACGTTCATGACCACCGAGGCCACCATGTGCACGTGTGTCTTGCCGATACCGTCGAAGAACGCCTTGAACGAGAAGGTCGCTGCCATCGACGTGATGCCGAGCAAACGCCACTTCAAATAGCCAAGGGCCGCCAAGCGCACTTCCGGCACTCGGATCAGAGCGCTCAGCGCGAGCGGCATGACCAGATACCCGACGACCGTGAACAACACGCCCGCGAGCAACGAGCAGACCCAGGAGTTGACCAGCACGGCGCCGGCGTCCGTGGCTTTACCTTCGGCGAAACGGCGCGCGGAAATCGCCTGCGTGCCCACCGAAATTGCGCTCAGCGAGCCACCGAACATCCACAGCAAGATCAGCGAAGGCAGCAGCGCGGCCTGCGCGGTGGAAGACTCCGGACAGGGCAAGCGCGAGAAGAAAATGATGTCGACTTCATTGACCGCACTCTGCGTGACCATGGCCAAGACCGTCGGCAACGCCAACTTCAGAATCACTGCTACGGGCGAACCCGTAGTGACGAGCGGCTTGCCGCTAGTGCTGGGGGGGAGAGCCATTCCGAGTCGAAATCCGAGTCCGGCGGGGTTCTAGCACCACAACCAGGCTGGCAAGCCAACAGGATCTGGATTCTGGGGATTTTTGATGGTCACGGGGTCAGGCCCAGAGCACCGAGCCTTCGGCGTCTCAGCGCGCGCCGCGCGGATCTCGAGGGCCGAAACGTGACGCCGAAGGCAAAGGCGCCACGCGCCTCGCCGCGTGACCATCAATGAACGAAATCCGCTCAGAGCCGGGTTCGCGAACGGCGAATCCATGTACGAATGCGTGCATGGATTCAACGTGAGCGTAGGGCTCACGCAGCAACAATCGAGCAGGGAGCTGCTAGCCTCCGGGGGCTCGCTGCGTTCGAGAAGTCTGACGCTTGCTGCTCACCTGACTACTTCTGCAATGCGACGCGCTCGCCGACGCCGAGCTGGCTCAGCATGGCGTGGGCCTCAGGCGAGTCCGGGTTGTCCTTGAGCACGCTGCGTGCGAGCGAAAGCGCGCGCGCGCGGTGACCGGTTTTGCGCTCGAGGCGCGCCAGCTCGAGCTTCGAGTCGGCGCTGCTGTCGACGGCAACGAGCCGGCGCGCGGTGCGCACGGCCTCGCCCCAAGCGCGGTTCTGTTCGGCCATCGTGGCCAGCTCTTGCAAGAGCTTGACGTCAGTTGGTGACTTCTTCGCGGCCTGGCGAAGCACGTTCAGGGCTTTGACCTTGTTGCCGGCGGCGCTCAGCTTGTCCGCTTCGGCGATCGCGTCCGCGGCGGCAGCGCTCGGCTCGCCCTTAGCAAGAGAATCTGTTTCGCTCGGAGCTTCGGCTTTGTCTTGGGCGCGGTCGCTGCTGACCGAATCGTCTTCGACTTCCCCGTCATCGCTGGCCGGCGCCGGATTCTGCGCCGCAGGTACCGCAGCAACGGCTTCGATCGGCGCGAGGTTCTCGGCGGCGAGTGCCGGCGTGGGCTCGGGCTTGGCGGAGACGGTCACGGTGGACGGCGCGTCCAGCTTGAGCACGGCAACTTGAGCGGGCGCGCTCTCGGGGTGAGCCGCATGCATGCGTTCGGCCGCGCGGGCTCGCAGCGCCTCGGCCTTCGCGATCATCGGCGAGAGCGCAAGGGCGGCTTTCTGCCGCACTTCCGGCTTGCTGGCACCGAAACCGATGACGCCGATGACGGTCAGGGCGATCGCCGAGGCCAAACCGCGCACGACCAGCTTGCGCCGCGGCGTGGTCGTCGTCTCGGTCTCGTTGAGTGCCGCTTCGAGTGCCGTGCGCAATTCAGCGGCAGAGCGGTAGCGGTGTTCGGGTTCCGGGCTAAGCGCGCGCGAGACAACGACATCGAGCATTTTCGGGATTCCTCTCTCGGGGACCAGGGTTCGGAGCGATTCGGGTTCCTTGCGAAACTTGGCGTCGAGCAAGAGCACGGGGCTCTCGGCTTCATGGGGCAAACGCCCAGAGAGCAGCTCGAACAGCACGACGCCGAGCGCGTAGATGTCACTCTGCTCGTCGGCATTGCCGCGCGCTTGCTCGGGAGCCATGTACTCGGGAGTACCGACAATCTGCAGCCCTTCGCCGTCGGTCTCGACGTTGAACGCGGCCTTGGCCACGCCGAAGTCGAGCAGCTTGAGCTTGCCGTCGTCGGACAGGAACAAGTTGGCAGGCTTGATGTCGCGGTGAATCACGCTGGCCTCGTGCGCAGTCTCCAGCGCGTTACACGCTTGCACGCCGATGCGCACGGCCTCGCGGAAATCCATGCCGCGCTCGCGCTCGAGCTTCTTGTCGAGCGACTCTCCGGTGAGCAGCTCCATCGCGTAAAACGGGCGACCATCTTGAGCCACGCCGAACTCGAACAGCTTGACCAGGTTCTCGTGCGAGAGCTGGGCGATAGCGCGCGCTTCGACCTTGAAGCGGCGTTCTGCGTCCACGCCCATGCGCTCGGGGTCGAGCACCTTGAGCGCCACCGTGCGCATCAAGTCCAAGTGGATTGCTTCGTGCACGACGCCCATCGCGCCGCGTCCGATCACCTTCACCAAACGGTAGCGGGTGCCCGGCAAGAGCGTCGGATCGACCTCGACCGCGGGAGCCGGCGGCGACGGCGGAATCACGGCTGCCGGAACGTCGGTGGCGCGCGCTTGCGCGACCAGGCGCGCGAACTCCGAGCGCGTGCGCGCGGGCTCGGCCGGGTAAAGCTTCTGCATCAGCTGCGCGATACGGCCGCGCACGCTGCGGTCGCCGTCGGCCATGCTGGGCGCACGCTGCAGCAAGCGCACCAAGTCGTTCATGGCTTGGCGGGCCGAGCCGTAGCGATCTTCGACCCGCACCGCGGTCAGCTTGGCGACGACGGCGTCGAGCTCTACGGGCGCGCCGATCAGCGTGGCCAAGGGCGTCGGATTGCGCTTGCCCGCGGCCACCGCGGCCATGTGCGCCGGCGCGTCACCCGACAAGAAGCGACGCCCAGCGAGCATCTCCCAGAGCATGACGCCGAGTGCGTACAGGTCGGCGGGCACGCCGCCCGGAGTGTTGTTGGCGACCTCGGGAGCGACGTAGCCGGGTTTGGCGAAGACGATGCCGGCAATCGTCTGGCAGCGACGGTTCAGACCGCGTGCCGTGCCGAAGTCGATCAGCTTCACATCACCCGCGTAGCTGACCATCACGTTCTGCGGGCTCAAGTCGCGGTGCACGATGTCCAGCGGCTTGCCGTTGGCATCCGTGCGCTCGTGTACGTGAGCCAGGGCGTCGGCCATCACGATGCTGACCGCGATCGACTCGGGCCAGCCCATGCGCAAGCCGAGCTGCCCGGCTCGCGAGCGAACGTCGCCCAAGTTGCGCCCTTCGATGAACTCGACCACGACGTACGGCTTGCCGGTCGCG
>DATCFJ010000976.1:0-7486 GCA_036509605.1 Polyangiaceae bacterium
GTAGCGCCGCACGCTTCGCGCCCAGCGCGCGCCAAGCAGCTCAGCCGAATGCCCTCTCCGGTGCGCGCGTAGCGCCGCACGCTTCGCGCCCCAGCGCGCGCCAAGCGGCTCAGCCGAATGCCCGGAAACACGTCGAGCTACCTGACTTTGGCACGATCAGATCACGATCAACCAATAAGGAAATAACCCACGAGAGCTGGCGAAACCAGGCGGACGGCCGTCTCAACCGCACGCGAGAGACGCAAGACGCGTCAGCCGTCTGCAAGCTCCCGACCCCCGACGCCGAAGGCTCCGACGCCACCAGCCCCGCCTCGTGACCATCAACAAGAAGCTTATTTCTTCGGCGTGACGATGCCTTCGGGGATCTGGGTATCTGGCGGCTCATCGGGGCGAAGGGGGATCACTCGCGTGGCGCTGGGCACGTCGGGGTTCGACGGGTCCTCCCGGATTAGCACTACGTCGCTGGAGCGAATGCGGTCCACGCGCCAGTTGATCTCGTAGGTGGCACCGGAGGAGCCCGCCGCGGTCACGACATCCGCGCGGCCCACGAAATTGCCGCGCTGAATCACGAAACCTTTGCCCGTCGGATCGACGAGCATGGCCTTCGCCGGCTCCGCCCGGGTCACGATACCGATCAGCTTCAGCTCGTCGAGCGCGTACTGGCTGAGGATGACCTCACGTTGCGAGTGCACCTTGGCCTTGGTGTCTTCCACGAAGGTCGCCGCGAAGGAGCGAAACGGATCTCGCGACCGCTCGTTCTCGGTAAATTCGGTCTCCTGAACCTCGACCTTGGGCGGTGGGACCAAGTTGGGGTCCGCGGCAGGCGCGGCAGCCACGACAACCGGCGCAGGCACATTGGGACCCGGGGCCAGCCCACCAGAAGCCACCGCAGAAGCTCCCGGAGGCGTGGTGACGACCGGCGGGTCGCTGCAAGCCGAGACCGCAAGGACCAGCACCAGAGGCAAACGCGCGTTCATTGATGACCCGCAATCGCCGAGCCGCGTTTGTCTGCGGGGTTTGCAGGCGCATCGCTCAAGGCCCGGAACGCGGTAGCCAGCGCCTCGGTCTTCACGACCACGTCGTCACCTTGGACCTTCGGGTCGGTGAGCGAGATATTTTCCATGTTGATGATACGATCCAGCTGACCCACGCCGTAGAAGAACTTGGCGACTTGGTGATAGCGGCCGATCAAGGACACTTTCATCGGCACGCGCGAGTAAAACTGTTCCGCCACCTCCGGCTCGGGTGACCAAGCAGTGAGCCCGATCCCGGACACGTTGGCGACCGACTGCACCGCGCTCAGGAACGCCGGATACTCCGTGTCTACGGGCAGCACCTTGTTCAGCTCACGCTGCCGCTGCTGACGGTCGGTCAGCTCGGCGAGGTCCTTCTGGTAGGCAAACTCGTTCTTGCGGGCGTCGCCCAAGTCGGTTCGGAGTTGGTTCTCCTGGCCCTGCGCGCCTTTGATCGAAGTCTCGATATCGCCGTAGAACACTACGAAATACGCGATACCGACGAGCAACATGACACCGGCGCCGACGCCGACCTTCGCGATCAGCGGCAGCTTGACCAAGGCAGAAGTCTGGCGAGCCATCAGTATTTGACCTTTGCTTCGAGCGCGAACTTCACGACTTCGATCTTGGTCGTACCGTCGACCACGCGAGCGGCGGGCAGCAGCACCACGTCCGCAAAGTAAGCGGAGAGATTCATTCGGCGAGCCAGCTCGCTCACGTCTTCGCCGTCTTGCGCGAAGCCCTCGAGCCGCAGCTTACGGTGCTCTTCCTTGAACGTGGTCAGCCACAAGCGGCGCGCGTCCCAGGCCGGGTTGAAGACGGCCAACGGGTTATCGCGACGCAATTGGCTCAAGCGATCCGGATCCACGCTCGGACCGCGGCCCGGCGTGAGTAGGCGAGCCAGCTCGAGCAAGATAGCCGTCGGCCCAGTACGGGCACTCTGCAATTTGTTGATAGCCTCTTCGCGAGCGCGCAGCGTGGCAAGCTTTGCCTTCACATCTTGGTGATTGGCGACGGCGCTCTTCGACTGGTCGATTTGCTGAGTGAGCACGGCGTTCTTCCGCCGTTGGTCGTTCAGCTCTTCGTTCTTGAAGCCGTGGAACACGAACAACGCCGCCACTTCCGCGAGCATCGCGACCATGATCACCGCCAGCCACAGCTGAGAGCCCTCGCTGCGCTCGGTGCGCCGCTTTTGCGGCATCAAATTGATGCGAATCATGCGCGCGCCTCTTTCTCTTTGCGGAGCGAAAGGCCGAGCGCGACCGAAAGCTGAGCTGCGCGAGTCTGAAGGAGCTGCGGGTCCACTTCCTTCGCCTCGATGGACAGCTTCTCCACTGGCGACCAAGTTTCGACCGAAACGCGAGCGCGACGCTCGATGGCGCGCGCCAGGGCCGCCAGGTTCGCGGAGCCGCCCGTCACGTAGATGCGCGCGATTTCGCCCTCACCGCTGGTAGCCATGAAGAAGTCGAGGCTACGTTGGATTTCCGCGGCGATGGTATCGCTGACCGCTTCGATCACCTGTACCACCTGCTGCGGGATCATCCCCGCCTGGTTCGGATCGCCGGAGCCACCGCACTTGTAGGCCTCCGCTTGATCGTGCGGCACGTTCAGCTGTTTTTGAATCTCTTCGGTGATCACGTTGCCGCCGTTGGCGATTTCGCGTGTGAACGCGCTGACGCCGTTGGCGATGATGTTCAGCGAGGAAAGGCTGGCACCCACGTTAATCAGCGCGATGGTCTGAAGGGCCGGCAAAGTACGCGAATACTCGAACAGGTTTTGAACCGTGAAGGCGTCGATGTCACAGACCACCGGCTTCAGCTTGGCGTTGCGAGCCAGCTGCGCATATTCCTCGATCTGATCGCGCTTGGCCGCGACGAGCAACAAATCCATTTGGCTGGCGTCCGGGCGACGGCGCAGCACCTGGTAGTCGACATGCACGTCCTTGATGTCGAACGGGATGTGCTGCTCGGCTTCCCACTGGATCTGCTCTTCCAGCTCAGCCTCGGTCATCATCGGCACGGTGATCTTGCGAATGATCACGCTTTGGCCGGAAACGCTCAGCGCGCACTCCTTCTGCCGGATCTTGGCGTCGTGAAAGACCTTCTGCAGCGTCTCCACGACGGCGCCTGAATCCATCACCTGCCCGTCTACAATCACCTGAGGCCCAAGCGGGGCATATCCCAGGCGTACGAGCCCCAGCCCTTTTCGGGTCTCTTTTACCTGGCAGACCTTGATCGACGCGGTGCCGATGTCGACGCCGACCAAGTTTCGTCCTTCGCCCATGATGCCTCTCAGAAATCCGACTCACACAAATGCGTGCCGTAAAACTTTGGCATCCGCAGACTCAGATAGCCAAAAAACCGGGGGTCGCCCGCCGAGCCTCGAACACATCGAGCAACAGAAAGCGAGACGACGGAGACAACGAAGGGCACTTAGCGAAGCGCCCCTGACCAACCAAATTCGAGACCTAACACATTGAATTCTATGCGTTTTATGGGTTTGACCCGGGGCTGGGTCGAAACCGACCTGCGGCGAAGGTTGTCTCAAACGGGGGCGAAATCAGCGTCAAAGGCTTGGCCCAATGGGTGGCAACCCTGAGACGTCGCGACCGTGGGGGTCGCTGCTGACCCTCCCCTTAATTTCGCTTACATCGGCCTTTCCGCGAAAAATCGCGGATCGGCGAGCTGGCACGCGCGCTGCAAAGAGCCCCCGACACACCAAGGGAGAGCAAGCCAATGCCCGCAATCAACGAAAACCGAGCCCAGTCGACGAAACCGAAGAGCGCTCGCATCGTCAAAGCGAAGCCTGAGCAATCTGAGAAGCGCGCCGCGATGGCGCCCCGTGCCCGCGCCTCTGTCGCGCCCGGCGCCCTGATTGCGGCGGTCGTCCGTCCCTCAATGGCGCCGCGTCCGGCGCGCCGCCATGCACCCCTGGCGGCCCGCGCCGCTCACCGCCCCTCGCTGGCGTCGCCGGCTACCGTCGTTGCCCGTGGCCCCCGCGTCAAGAAGGCGCGCGGCATGGACCCGCAAGTCAGCGCCGAGCTGCTGCTCCGCTATGAGCCCTTGGTCCGCAAGATCGCCGGCGGCTTCCAACGTAAGCTCCCCCGCAATGTCCTTCGTGAGGATCTGATCGCCGCGGGCATGAGCGGCCTGTGGGACGCGATTCGCCGTCACCCCGACGGTCCGAGCGAAAGCTTCGAGTGGTACGTCCGCGTGCGCATCCGCGGCGCGATCCTCGACGAGCTGCGCGCTCAAGATTGGCTGCCTCGCCGTGCCCGCGCTGCCGCGGAAGCCGCCAGTGGCACCGACGCCTACGTCCCCCCGCCCGCCGTCGTTCGCTTCGACGACGTGAGCGAGTGGGAGCAGAACCGCTGCCTCGCCGACGCCTCGAGCTCAGAGGCCGCCGTCGCCGCCAAGTTTGCCCAAGAGACTCTCGCCAAAGCCGTGGAGCAGCTCCCCGAGCGCGAACGTCACATTGTTTCTCAACACTACTTCCGCGGCGTGAAGTTCAAGGACCTGGGTGTCGAGCTCGGCGTCAGCGAGCCGCGCATTTCTCAGCTCCACTCGCGCGCCATTCAACGGTTGAAGGCTATTATTAAGTCGGCGGCGTGATCGTTGGCGGTCGAGTGATCTTAACGAGTTGAGTTTTTCGTGTGGGAGCTGCGCAGAGTGCGTGGCGATGATGGCGACCGGCTGAAACAGCAGGCGCCGGTCGCGCCGGCTCTTGTAGGTGTGCATCTCATTCGCAGATCGTGATCGTTCCTTCCAAGACTTCCCGCTCGTTTAGGTCCGAGCAGGCTGCGCATCTCGCCTTCGGGAGAGACTGCGCAGGGCGCTTCGGGAGAGGCGGCGCAGGGTGCCTTCGGGAGAGACTGCGCGGGGCGCCTTCGGGGGAGGCGGCGCAGGGCGGACTCGGAGATCGAGAGTAGTTGATGGTCACCGAACACGGCTAAGGGAGACTTAGCCTTCGGCGTCACATGGCACCGACCGTTCAGTGACCGACGAAGAGGCGCGCTTCGCGCGCCAGCGCGAGCCAGCTCTTTTCGACTGCTAAGATCGTTACCCATTCTTTCATGGGTTTGCCTTTGCCCGCGTCGAACGGTCCGCCTTGGCCCGACGCGATGAGCGCCTCGACTCGGGCCTTTGGAAGCTTGAGTACGAGCGAGCCGCGGACGAGCATGCCGAAGATTTTGCCATTCACTTTCAGTGCGTTCGAGCCGAACTCGCGGCGAGTCGGCTGCGGGGCTTCGATGCTCGCGTCGCTGCTGGTCAGGGTCTTTACGAGTTTCTGAAATGCTCGTTCCGCGTCCGATGCGGCCATTGTGGAACGCTTTTCCATGTACGAGTTCGTACTTGAAAATGGTTTCGGGAGAGGGCTGTTTTCCGGAGAAGTCGGCTGTGCCGCCGAAGGCTTTGTGCGCTTCGGCGTGGCGCTTGACCATCAACCCAATCAAATCAGGGGAGATTTGCTCAGGGGAAGATTTCGCGTTCGGTGTAGACCTGGGTGATGCGTTGCAGCGCGACGCCGTAGCAGGCGCGGCGGTAGTCGGTGCTGTGCGCTTTGGCGAAGCGGGCCATGCGATCGTAGGCGTCGTGCATGGCGAGCTCGAGGCGCTGGTCGACTTCTTGAAGGGTCCATTGTTCGCTGCGGCGATTCTGGACCCACTCGTAGTAACTCACGGTGACGCCGCCAGCGTTGCACAGCACATCGGGCAGAAGCTCGATGCCGCGGCGCTTCAGGATTTCTTCGGCTTCGGGTGAGCAGGGGCCATTGGCGCCTTCAGCGATCAACTGCACTTGCAGCGCTTCGGCTTCGGCGACGCCAACCTGATTCTCGAGCGCAGCGGGCACGAAGATGTCCGCTTGCGTGCCGAAGAACTGTTCGCGCTCGATTTTGGTGCCGTTTGCGTAGCCGGCGATCGAGCCGTTTTGTTCGACGTATTGCTTCAAGCGGTAAGCATTGAAGCCCTCCGGGTTGTACAAATAACCCGTGTGATCCCCAACTGCGACGAGCGAGACACCGAGCTGGCTGAGCAGCACCGCGGCGTTCGAGCCGACGTTGCCGAAGCCTTGCACGATCAGCTTTTTGCCTTTGACGTCGAAGCGCGCGCGATCGGCCCAGTCCAGGATGCAGTGCACTAGGCCTTGGCCGGTGGCTTTTTCGCGGCCGTAGGTGCCGCCGCTGCTCACGGGCTTGCCGGTGACGACGCCCATGACGCTCTGCTTGGAGAGCATGCCGACCGAGTTCATGTACGTGTCGAGCGCCCAAGCCATGGTCTGGGCGTTCGTGCCCACGTCGGGCGCGGGGATGTCGTAGTCGGGTCCGATGTTCGAGCCGAGCGCGTGGAAAAAGCGGCGCGTGATACGGCTCAGCTCGTGACGAGACATCGCGTGTGGGTTGAACTTGATCCCGCCTTTGCCTCCGCCGAAAGGCAGATTCATTAGCGAGCACTTCCAGGTCATCATCGCGCCCAGCGCCTTGAAATCGTCGAGCGACGCGCTCTCGTGGTAGCGCATGCCGCCTTTGTACGGGCCGAGGATGTTCGAGTGCTGAATGCGGTAGCCCTTGAACACGCGGTACTCGCCGCTGTCCATGCGCACCGGGAAGTGGACGATGATCTCGTTCTTCGGCTGGCTCAAGATGCTGCGGATGTAGTCCGGCATCTGAATCAGCTTGGAAGCGTCATCCAGATAGTTTTGGATGACTTTGAAGAACTCGTATTTGGGAGCTTGGGGAAGCTGCGTGGAGCTGGGGGGAGCCGACTGCATGCGGGTATTGTTCCAGTAACGGTGGCAGTCGGCAAAAAGGTAAGGTTTTGTTTCGCGTTTGGCGCGTTGGCCGGCGCCACTGCGCGCGGTTACGCGCCCACGCCCACCCACAAGATATACAAGTAGACCACCGGGGCCACGATGATCAGCGCATCAATCCGGTCCAGCATTCCGCCGTGCCCGGGCACGATCGAGCCGGAATCCTTGATGCCCGTGGAGCGCTTCAATAGCGATTCGACGAGATCCCCGCATTGGCCGAGCGCACCCGCGACGAGCGCGAGCGGCACCACGTGTGCCAGCGGAATGCTGCGCAAATACAAGAAATGGCCGAGCAAACCGCCGAGCTCCGCGCCGAGCAACGCGCCCACGAAACCGGCGCGCGTCTTCTTCGGGCTGACGGCTTCGTACAGCTTCCGCTTTCCGAGGAAGCGACCAAAGAAGTAGCCGCCGGTGTCGGCGAGCCACGCGAACGTCAAGCACATGAACACGTAGTGCGGACCGACCGGGCCGGCGTCGCGACGCACGAGCGCGAGCGCGGTGAGCAGGCCGCCGATGTACAGCGGTCCGGTCACTCCGGCAAACGTGCGCAGCGCCGCAGTTGGGATGTCACCGAGCCGCCAAAGCGGAACCATCAAACCTAAGAGCGGAACCACGAACAGCAGTGTCAGCAGCGCACGCGGATCCGTGCCCCACAGATACAAGCTG
>DATCFJ010000977.1:0-5141 GCA_036509605.1 Polyangiaceae bacterium
TCGACGCCCGCCAAAGCGAAGCCACGCGCCAGCAAGCGATAGCGTTGTCCGGCCTGCGCTACCTTACCGGTGGCCCCGACGTGAACGTCAGGGACACGCCGCTCCAACAAAGCAGCCACCGCCTGGCACCGCTCGCGCACTACTTGTCGGCGGCTCGCTTGTATCGGCCAGAGGTGAACATGGCGCGCGCTGGTGTGTTGGCGCGCGAGGCCCAAGTCCGCATGGAACGCGCCAAGTTCTTTCCTGACCTCGCGCTCGGCCTGAGCTTCAATTACTCCGCAGCGCCGTTGGTCGAAGATCAGCGTAACCCCTTCGTCAAAGACAACGCTAACTATCTGAGCTACGGCGCCGCGCTCGTCTTCAAGTACAAGCTCGACTTTTTGCCGCAATCAGCGCGGCTCGCCCAGGCCAACGCGCAGCTCGAGGAGCAGCGCGCCACCGAGCGCTACGCTCTGGGCGGGGTTGGCACGGAAGTGGAGCAGGCATTCTTGGAGGCGGAAGACGCTGCGCGCCGGCTCGACGCTTACACGCGCGCGACCTCGTACGCCAAGCAGTGGCTGGTCCAGGTTCAAGCGGGCATCGACGTCGGAACTTACGAGGACCAAGACATCGTCGATCCAGCTAAGGAATACGCTACCAAGCGCTTCCTACAGATGAACGCGACCTTCGACTACAATGTCGCCCTAGCCAAGTTGGCGCAAGCCACCGGCTGGGAGGTCGTCACCGGCCAAGACGAGTGATGACGCTCTGAGCGTCGCGACCAGCGCCTAGCGCGTCGCGACGCTCGCGCTTCAGTCGTCGCCGCTGTCGTCGTCTGAATCAGACTCGCTATCCGAGTCCGAATCTTCCATTTCCTGATCGAGATACAGATCGGAGTCGTCAGCGTCCCGCGCAGTGGCGACGGCCGCAACGGCGGAGGTGGGCTTTTCCGGCTTTTCTTCACCGCTCTTGGGCGGCGAGGACGAGCGCGCCTTAGTTGCGTCGTGATCCTCGATCTTCTTCTCGATACTGAGAAGTGCGTTCATGATCGACTCGCTAACCATGGACACGATGATCGGGAGCTGGCCCTTGAGCGCCTCGTAATAGCGCTGACGCTCCGTGGAGTGAATGATCGCGGGCGGGTGACCTGCGCGCATCAAGAGCACGTTCATCAACAAGCGCGATACCTTGCCGCTGTCCTGCGGGAAGGGGAACACGCGGAGCAGGTCATAGTGGATGCGGGCCGCGATGCGGATTGGGCTCTTTAGCTTCTTCGGCTCCGGGCCGTTCAGCCAATCGATCACCTGGCGCGCCTTGTAGGCGATCTTGTCGGGTGCGGCGTACTCGTGGAAGTAAAGACGGTGCTGCGGAATGTCCTTCCGGTACTTCACCGTTTTGACGTCGCCCTCTTCGGGATGGAGGATGCAGTAGATCTTCTTGATCGTGTCGACGTTGATCGGTACGCGCTTCTTCTCGGACAGCTCGCGCACGTATTCAATGGCTTGGCGGTGTCGGCGAATCTCGTCGCACACCGGCTGCAGCCCTGAATCCGCCACGACACTCATGTTCGGGTCGATCGCGGTCTTGAGCTCTTGGAAGGTGTACACGACGCCTTCGAGCGCACTGTCGTGATAGACCCACGACATCTCGAAGCTCTCGCGGTACTCGCGTTGAAACTGCTCATCGAGGCCGTTCAGACGCTCGTTGATGATTGCCCAGCGCTCCTCGACCGACAGTTGAGGCGGGGGAGGCGGCGGGGGAACGACCGGAATCGGCAGCGCAACCGGAGCAGGCCGCGGCGGATCCTGAGCGATTTCCGGTAGGCGCGTGCCGAGCAGCCTTTGGCGTTCTTCGATCTCGTGACGACGCGTCGTGCCGGACTGATTGGGAATCGTATCAGCTCGGTACTGGCGTGTGGTGACGCCGCGACCGATGCCGTCACCGCGCTGTGCGCGCTTGCTGGCTCTGGCGACCTTGCCCTCGAGAGCCCGACGTGCGGCCTCGCGCTCGGCACGGATCCGCTCACGTTCAACCTCTTTGGCCTTGCGATACGCCTCACGCTCGGCGTCCTTCGCCTTGCGCTCTTCGTCTTTCAAACGCTTGGCTTCGTCGCGGACCGCGTCGCGCTCGGCGATCTTTTGTAGCCGCTCTTCTTCGCGTTCGACCCGGATGCGCTCGCGCTCGGCGTCTTTGGCCTTTTGGGCGGCGACGCGTTCGGCTTCCTTGGCTTTCAGAGCAGCGGCACGCTCAGCCTCTTTGGCTTTGAGCTCGCGCGCGCGCTCCTTCTCGCGCTCTTTCTTTTCGCGCTCGGCCGTCTTCGCCTTGAGCGCTTTTTCGCGCTCAGCGCTCTTGGCCTTCAGGGCAGCGGCGCGCTCTTTCTTTTCGCGGGCCTTGTCCTTCGCCTTGAGCGCTTTTTCGCGTTGCGCGTCCTTACGCGCCTTGCCGGGCTTCGCGGGCTTCTTCTTAGCCGCCGGGCGCTTGGTCGCCGCGCGTGCCGGCTTTTTCTTAGCCGGCTTCTTCGGCTTCGCGGCCGGCTTTTTCTTAGCCGGCTTGCGGGCCTCCTTGCGTCGGCTAGGGGCGGCCTTCGCCTTGGCGCGGCCTTTCTTCGGAGTAGCTTTCTTTCGGACGGACATCGCGGAAATCAGCGGGAAAATTGTCTCGAGGCTAGACCCGTACCCAGCCCGTCCAAGCGAACACAGCGCTCCCTCGTACCGGGCACGCCTTCGAGCCGGAATTTCGAGTCGAGGCGGCGGGACCAAAGTCCCTGGGGCAAAGCCCTCGGCAACCTAATCGGCTCGCACGCAATCCGTCAAGGACCGTTATCGCGTTGTGGCAAGCGGACTCACAGCCGTTCGACCGGCCCGCGGCTACTTGAAGTAGTCGGGGAAGATTTCGCTATTGGCAAGGGGGCGATTGCGCTCGGTCAGCACTTCGACGCCGGTCTCGGTGACCAAGACCGTGTGCTCGAACTGGGCCGAAAGCGAGCCGTCGGAAGTCACGGCGGTCCAATCGTCATCCAAAACGTCCACTTCCCAAGAGCCGACATTCACCATCGGCTCGATCGTGAACGTCATACCGGGCTTTAGCCGCTCGCCCTTACCCCAGCGGCCGTAATGCGCCACCTTCGGTTCGTCGTGAAATTTGCGGCCGATCCCGTGGCCGACGAAATCACGGACGACGGAGCAACCCTGGCTCTCCGCGAACTCTTGGATTGCGGCGCCGAGATCGCCGAGACGTGCCCCCGGCTTCACCTGTGCGATACCCAGCGCCAAAGAGCGGCGCGCGACCTCGACGACTCGGCGAGCGTCTTCACTGGGCTTACCGACGTAAAATGTGGCTGAAGTATCGCCGTGAAAGCCCTTATAGACATGCGTGACGTCGATATTGATGATGTCACCGTCGCGCAATACCCGGTCGCCCGGAATGCCGTGGCACACCACTTCATTGATCGAAGTGCAGACGCTCTTCGGGAAGCCTTTGTAGTTCAGCGGGGCAGGGCGGGCGCCCTGCTTGAGGGTGTGCGCGTGAACGAAGGTGTTGATTTCGTCGGTGGTTACCCCCGGGCGGACGATTCCCCCGACTGCAGAGAGCGTCTCGGCGGCGAGCTTCGAGACCTCGCGCATGGCCTCGATTTCACTCGGGCCTTTGATTTCAACCGCTGAGCTTCGGAAATGCATGCCTGTCTTCGTGGTGGCTTCGGCCGCGTGTTACGGCTTCGAACGCCGTCAGCGTATCACTTTTGCGCTGGCCGTGCCGCTCGGATTTGGCTGATTCGAGCGCGTAATTCAGCGGTGTTTGGCTCGCCGTGAAAGTGCAGCACTCGTTCATCCCCGGAGCGAAAGCTGCGGACCATGAGCAGGAGCTCTTTGCCCACCCATGCGCCACCCACGCGATCCAGCCAATGGAAGGTTGGATCCTTGCCCGAGATCGTCAGCGAAAAGGGTGCGCTCGGCGGCGCACCCGCGAGGCTTTCGAGCGTGCGAAATGCCAGTTCGTAGCGGCGGTTGTGCTCCAGGCTGCCCTCCCGCGACACCGTGGCCACCTTCACGACCCAGATACTTTCGGCACGCAGCGCACGCTCGGCAAAGTGTGGGTCATCGCCGGCGATGCCGGGCACGAACGCGGTCTCGAACAGATGCCCGGAAAAGTTGTCGTCGAGCAGGCTCGCGTCTTCCGGGCTGTAGCTGGGCAGGCCGTCTGCGGGAGACTTCGGTGGCGGCGTCGAGCACGCGCTCGCGAGCACTGCCACTGAGAGTGCAAGGCTTCGAGCTGAGCGGCGAAGGAAGAACACGTGTGCGTTTGCGATCGGGCAAAACGCCCTGGTTTGACTTATTTGAGGGGCCGGCTCGTCGAACTGTCTGCTTGAGTGGTTCGACCGAGAAGTGTTAGGTTCGCGCGCCGCTGTGCGGTGGGTAGGCTCAAGGATTTCCGGAGGATAGCAATGAGGCTGAGACTCTTCGTCACGCTTTTCGCGCTCGGTATGGCATCGTCTGCGCTGGTCGTCGAGCCCCGACTCGCTCAGGGCGCCGACAAACCCGCCGAAAAGCCCGCCGCTGGCATCGGTGCGATCGAGAAGGTGGTCGGCATGCCGCCCAAGGGCCTCCACTGGGGTCTGACTCTGGAGGGTGTGGCCAAGCTTTACGACAAGGTGTTCGAGGACGAATACCTGCCATTGCTGAAGAAAGCCGAGCCCGGCAACGAGATGACCGCGCTCGAGGACGAGCAGCGGAACAAGCAGGGGATCCTGCGGCGCGGTCGCATCGAGTTCGGGGCGATTCCGACCGGGGTCGACCAATCCCCGCTCAAGGGCGAGTACAGCTACCGAAACTCGGAAAGCCTGGCGTCCCTTCGGCTGCGCAGCGGCACCGAGCGCCATTTCTTCTTTTTCAGTGACAAGCTGTGGAAGGTCTATGACGAGCACAAGCTCGTCAAAGGCGGCACCCTCGGCGAGAACTTCGCAGAAGCCACCAAGATCCTGACCAAGAAGTTTGGCGTGGCGGGCAAGCTCGTGCCGGCCAACTACGACAAGGGCCAGCCCTTCGACGAGATGCAGTGGCATGACGCCGAAAAGACGATTCGCGCCGTGGATCGCGGCAATATCCTGGGTGTGGTCTACGCGGACAGGTCCGTGCAGGACAACCTTGCGCAGTACCGCAAGAACA
>DATCFJ010000978.1:0-6792 GCA_036509605.1 Polyangiaceae bacterium
CGCCGCCAGCTTTTGCGTGCGGTCCAAAGCTGGCTTCGACGGCGCTGACCTTGGCGGCTTTCTTTGCGGCCTCGAGCGCTTCAGCTTCGAAGCCGATCTCGTCGACCAGGCCGTGCTCCACGGCTTCACCCGCGCTCCACGGACCGTGCTCGAGCGCGCTCGGAAGCGCGGGGTTCTTCCGCACTTCGTTGCTCTCAGCGAGCCAGGCTCCGCGAATCGCCGCCAAGGTTTCGACGAGCGAGGCGCGCGCCTCTTCGCTTGGCCCCTCGCGGGTCAGCGGCTCTGCGCCACTCTTGAATTTCCCCATGTGCAGGAAGTCCACGTCGACCTTCAATTTCTCGAAGATGCCGTGTAAATACACCATTTGCGCGGCAATACCGATGGTCGACACCTCGCCCGCAGGGCTCAGCCACACCTTGCTGCAGCCGCGTGCGGTCAAGAGCGCGCTCGAGTTGCTGAGCTCGTGAGCGTGGCACACCACGGGTTTGCCTTTGGCGCTCAGCTTCGCGAGCAGGAAGGACAGCTCCTCACTCTGCGCCAGGTCGAAAGAAGCGCCGCCCAGGCGCACGAACACGCCGCGTACTTTGTCGTCGGTTAGCGCGCGCGTGATAATGCGCACTAGGCCAGTATAAGTCTGAGCCGCGGGCGTGTGAAACAGCGCGCTCGAGTCAATGGTCTCCGGCGCGCCGGCGCTCAAGTCGAGCTCGACCAAGCGTGGCTCGTCGTCCTTGAGCTCCGTGGCGGGCCTGGCGCCGATATCGGTGTGACGGGGCCGCGCGCTGCAGCCGACGAGTAGTAGCAGCGGCAGCAAGCAACGCGCGCGAAGTCTCATTTTGCTCCAGGGAGATCGGTCGTATCGATATCGGGCGGCGGCGTGCTGGGGGGGGCGGGCCTGGCCGGCGCGATGTCGACCGGCGCGACCGGTGCGATGACGGTGTTTGCCCCACTGGGCGCGTCGACCTGCGCGATGCGCGCTTGAGCGCGCGCGCCGAACCCCGAGTTGGGGCCTGCTTGATCGAGCAACCGGTGATACAAAAGGACGGCGCCCTTGCGATCACCGGCGTCCCACTTCTGATCGGCGCTCGCCAAGATAGCCGGCAAATAGCTGGGATTTGCGTTGAGCACGCGGTCGTACATCTGAGCCGCGAGGGCTGGGTTGTGGCGCGCCTTGGCGACATCTCCCAAGCCCGACAAGGCCTCGGTGTTGCCGGGTTGCTCCTCAATCACGGATTGGTAGAGCTGCTCTGCGCGCGCGAGCTCGCCCTGGTGCAACGCGCTGGCTGCTTGCGATAGGCGCGAACGGAAGTCCCCTGGTGATTCGGGGGCGGGCGACGTGTCGAGCTTCGGTAGCTTCTGCACGTCTACGGTTGGGATCTTCGGAGGCTCGGGTTCGGAGCTCGGGCTTGGGTTCGCATCGACCGAGCTTTGAGCGCGCTTGAGGAACGAGCGCAGCTCCTCCAACAGCGGATGCGGCTTCGAGCGGCCGTCGATTTTGGAGAACTCTGACTGGGCCTCGCTGAGCCGGCCAGCCCGCGCCAGCGCGTAGATCAATGCGGCGCGAGCGCGTCCCGGATCACGTTCTGCCGCGGCCGCAGTGCGCAGGCGATCGATGACCGACGGCCAGACGGGCGTCGGCTCCGCCAAATCGAGTGCAGCGAGCACATAGGCATTCTCGGGCACGCTGGCGTTTGCGCTCAGTGGGCCCAACCACTCTCGCGCTTTGTCGCCTTCCCCGTTGAGCCGCAGGGCATCGACGCGCGCCCGCAAAACCACCGGATCTTCAGGGGAAACAGCGAATGCACGGTCGACCGCGATGCGTGCTTTGCCGACGCGCCGGCCGAGCTCTCGATACGTAGCCTGCACCAAGTCATTGGAGTTCGGGTCGAGCAGGCGGAGCTTTAGCCAAGACAGATCTGCGCGCAGCGTCTCGAGGCGCGCCAACGTGGTGAGCACCGCCGGATCTTTTTCGGCAAGGACCGTCGCCTTGTCGAACTCTTCCTTGGCGCCTTCGAAGTCGCCTTCGTCGATCAATCGGTTGCCGTCGCTCAGGAACTTGGCGACGCGTGCGTCGCTCGTGGCGTTCGCATCGGACTTACCGCTGAGCTGCGCGATGTAACGTCTGCCCACCGTAGAAGCGAGCAGCCCCAACACGCCGACCAACACGACGGCTGCGATCCAGCGCGAGCGCGCGGCTCGCACATGGCGATCGTCCGGCACGCCGTCGATCTGCAGCTCATCGTACGACTTGAAGCTGTCGCGGATGTTCGCCACCTCGATGGGCGGCAGATTTCGCGGCGACGACACTGGCGCCCGTAGCCCGGTGGGCACTTCGAGCGTTGAATCGAAGTCCGAAAGGCGCGAGGACGACGGCGGCCGCGGTGTCTCGGGAGCTGCCTCGCGCGCGGACTCGGGCTCCGGCTCGGGGAACGCTTGCGGCGTGGCCAAGGTGTCTGGAACCGGGGCGCGGAGCAGGCTTCCACCTGAACCGCTGGGCAGCGTGACGCGCGGCGAGGGCTTGAAATCCGCTGCTAAAGTCGAAGAGAGCGCGCCTTCGAGCTCCGCCGCGGACATTGGCGTCGGAGCTGGAGCCGGGCGGGGCATCAGCTCGGTGTTGGGGATGGGCTCGAACGCGGAGACCGGCGTTGGTGTCGGCGCGATGGGCGCGCCCGAAGCCGGGCGTGCTGCCACGCTCCGCGTGGCCGGAAGGGGCGTTGGTGTCGCGGGCACGGGAGCCTGCGTTGGCATTTCAGGCGACACCGCCGGCGGCACGGTGGCTGGTCCGAGCGCGCTCAAGGTGTTTGCGGGCGGTGCCACGCCGTGCAGCGTGCGCTGCGCTCGCTCGAGCTCGCCCGGCTTCCGCACCGGCGGGCTCGTTTGGAAGAACGGCTCGAGCTCGGCGATTGACGCTAATGGGCGTGGGGTTTGCTTGCCACGCGACAGTAAATCATTCGCGCCGACCTTCTTGTCAGCGATGCCGCGCTGCAGTTCTCGCAGCGACGTGTACACGAGTTCACGCCCTGAGGCGGTTCGCACGACCCAGCGCTCGGGCGCCAGACCTTTGCCCGCACCAGGGAAAATCTTGAATTGAAACCCGCAGTTCGTGCACTTGACCGTCGTGCCCCGCTCGGAGATCAGGGCATCGTCGAATTCGTACTCGGTGCCGCAGCGACTACAACGAACGTCCATATCGCCTAGGGTGAAGGTGCCGAAAACTTAGCATGCTCGCAGATTTGCCAGCGAAATCTTTGCCTGGTTCTAGCAGGCTTGTCTCGGGCATGTTGCTTGCTACGCTGGGCCGTGAAAATCGAGCTTTTACGGAGGCATGTTTCATGAAGCGACCGGTGGTCACGGCGTTGTTTTTGTGCGCGGTCGCGACGCTGTCGGGCTGTCCTATCTACGATCACGCGGACGCGGGCTGCTACAACGACAGCGACTGCGCTGTGGGCTATCTTTGCGACGACCGCAGTGGGGATTGCTATCAGCCGAGCTCCTCGAACAATGGCTGCAATCGGCCGCAGGACTGCGGAGTCAACGAGACCTGCAGCAAGGCGGGCGCGTGCGTCGTTGGAGACTGTACCTTCAGCGGCTGCGTGAGCGGCTACGAATGTGACTCGAGCTCAGGAATTTGGGCGTGCGTGCTGAATGGTAGCGTAGGTGCGGCAGGCGCTGCGCCGATCTCCAATGACACAGCGGGTCAGGGCGGCGCGCCCTGACCGCGAGCGTTACTTGACGACGCGCAAGTAGGGCGGAAGCTCGCGCTTCGGCTTGCTGCTCTCGGCGCCGGCGCGAGCCGCCTCCGGTTTCGGCTGCACGGCTTTCTTCGCGGGCACCGGCATCGGAGCGGGGCGGGGCGTTGTGGCTTCCGGCTTTGCTGCCGGCACCACGACGGGCGCCGATTTGCTCGCGCGTAGCTTCTCAGCGGGCGCTTTGGTGGAAGATTTTTGAGGCGTAGCCTTGGCCGCTGCTTTGCTGGTCGCCTTGACCTTCGCTGCGACTTTTGCCGTCTTCTTAGCGGGTTGCGCGGTGCTGGGCTTGGCTGCCTTGCTCGCTTTGGCTGGCTGCTTCTTCTCTGCGGCTGGCGGAGGCGCTGCCTTTTCGGCCTTGTCCGCGACAGTGGCGGCTGTCTCGCCATCGCCCACGGAACGCAAATGCGTGCGCGGTTTTTCGGGCGCTTTCTGGGCTTGCGCTTGGGCTGCGACCTCCGCTGGTACGTCTTCCGCCCACACCATCGCTTGCCCGTTCTCACCGACCAGCGCGAACACTGCCGGCCACGGAATCATGCAAAAGAACGGTGCGCGGTTGAAGCTCAACGTGCACGACAGGCCTTGCTCGTCGACATGCAGATCCGGGATCGGCACGGCCATGTTCAAACCGACCTGCAGCACGAGCTGAGGTTGCTTCTTGAACCACGCGGGCACTTGCACCGCCTCCGCGCGCGGATCTAGGTGGATGTACATTGACGCCTGCTCGAGCAGTGCCAATGCGACGTCCTTCTTCGGTGGAAGGCGTGCCGTCGGAGCCATATATGCCTCGTTACTTAGCGCCCCCGGTCCGAAATTGCCAGCAAGGGCGCCCTGCTCATTAGTCCACTAGCCCTTTGGGGCGCTCGAACCGTGTCAGTTTGCCGCTAACCTCGAGTGATAGCTCAGAAAAAACCGCGATTGGCAATGCGCACACGATGAGTCCCGCGGTCGGCAGCGATGTAGGTTCGCCGGTCAGAAGTAGCGCTAGCGCCTCGAGCCCGGGATTGTGCCCGACGACCAGCACGCGCTCGGCGTCCTCGTCCGCGAGGCGTTTCGTAGCCGTTATATAAGCCTCGGGATCCGCTAGATAGAGCTCGTCGAGCTCGTCGATAGCGCCGCGGAACCCGCTCTCGGCGGCAACGCGGCGCGCCGTGTCACGCGCGCGCAGCGCGCTCGAGGTGATGATGCGATCCGGCACGAGGTCGTTGTCTCGCAGCAGCTGTCCCATTTGCTCGGCTTCGCGTTTGCCGCGCTTGGTGAGCGCGCGATCGCGATCGAGCCCGCCTTCTTCGTTGGCCGCTTTGCCATGGCGCAGGATGAGCAAAGTTCTCATATGTCCCCAAGATAGCGCGCTCTTCGTCGTTTCGTTACTCGAATGCTATCGTGTGCTCGGACATGGCCCCCCGCATTCTTGTCGTCGAGGACGAGCCGGCGATCGCTGAGTCAGTGGCCTACGCCCTCGGTCGGGACGGCTTTGCGGTGTCGCTGGCGGCCACGGCGAGCGCGGCGTCCGCGTTGGCCGAGAGCGCGGATCTGGTCGTGCTCGACCTGATGCTGCCCGATGGCAGCGGCTTCGATTTGATCGCCAATTGGCGCAAAACCAAGAAGATCCCAATCATCGTGCTGTCCAGTCGCGACGCCGAGGCAGACCGCGTCGTCGCCCTCGAGGCCGGCGCGGACGACTACGTGACCAAACCCTTCTCACCCCGAGAAGTGGTGGCGCGTGTGCGCGCCGTGCTGCGGCGCTCGCAATCGGAGATCGGCCTGGCTGGCGCGGGGCCTCCGCTCTCGCTGGATGCCGCAACGCGTCGCGCGCGTGCCAATGGCTCGAGCCTAGAGCTGACGCGGGTCGAGTTCGACGTGCTGGCTTGCTTGCTTGAGCAACCGGGGCGCGTATACAGCCGCGTCGAGCTGATCAGCCGCGTCTGGGGGGATGGCTTCGCGATCACGGATCGCACGATCGATTCGCATGTCAAAGCGCTGCGCAAGAAGGTCGCGGAAGCCGGCGCAGAACCGGGCTTGATCGAGACGGTGCGCGGCGTGGGCTACCGCGTAACCGACGCCCCGAGCGCGCTGAGAGAACCGTGATTCGCCTGATCGTGGTCGCCGCGGCCGCCGTAGGCCTGATCCTGTTCGTGGCGTTCGTCGTGTCGCGGCTGCTGCGCACGCGCACGCGCGGCATGTCGATCCGGATGCAGATCTTTCTGGCATTGGCAGTGATCGTCGGGGCGTTCGCGTTCGGCTTGGGGCTCATGGTTATCGACCGCATCGAGGCGCGAGCCGTGCGCATCGCGTCACAAGCCGCAGAAGACGAAGCCGTCGCGCTGGCCGGAATGATGGCGGGTGAGCTCGATCGCACCGGAGTCAGCATCGCTGACTTGGCGGCGCGCTTGGAGCACGAACGCCGTCGCGGTGCCGACCTTCGACTGATGCTGCTCGACGCCGACGGAGCGCGCATCTTCCCGGTCCAACCGCCGAACGAGGAGCGCGGAGTGGTGTCTGTGGACGCGCCCATTCGCCTGCGCGGCGCGCGGGTTGGCTCAGTGCGGGTGGT
This sequence comes from Polyangiaceae bacterium, assembly GCA_036509605.1. GTDB lineage: Bacteria > Myxococcota_A > Polyangia > Polyangiales > Polyangiaceae > PMG-095. Next base: position 6,298 of record DATCFJ010000978.1, read on the forward strand.
CAAGCCCACGGTTGTGATGCGCAACCTGCTCGCGGACGTCGCGCCGACGGTGTTGGTAATCAGCTTGATTTTAGGCACTGCCGCCGCGCTCGCCGCGGCTTGGATTGGTCGCGCGATAGCCGCGCCGATCGAGGCGCTCAGCGTGTTCGGCGAGCGCGTGAGCTTGGGCGAACGTCGCGGGGCGCCGCCGGTCGCCTTCGGCCGTGAGGTCACGCGCCTGACACGCGCTATCGACTCGATGCGGCGCGATCTCGAGGGGCGACCGTTCGTTGAAACGTTCGCGTCCGATTTGTCGCACGAGCTGAAGAACCCGGTGGCCGCCATTCGCGCCAGCGCGGAGGTGCTCGAGGAGAGCGCACTGGAGGAACCCCTTGAGGCGCGGCGCTTCGTAGCGCGTATCCGCGAGGCCACCGCGCGGATCGAGCGCCTGCTGGGCGAGCTGCTCAGCTTGGCGCGCATCGAGGCGCGCGGTGTCGAGTCGTTCACTCCGGTGGA
>DATCFJ010000979.1:0-10999 GCA_036509605.1 Polyangiaceae bacterium
GCGCTCGCCCGTTGCGACGACGCGGTACGAGCGCACCGATTGATCCATCGCGGCGAACACCGCGCCGATCAGACCAGCGTCCTCGCCGAGGGCGCTCAGCACGATCGGGATTTGAGCACCCCGGAGCGAGTGATGAGCGAGCGAGGCGCGGGTTCCAGCGAGCAGCGCGTCGCCAGCTTCGAGCACGGCGCCGCCAAGCACGATCATTTGGGGGTCGAGGATATTGACCAGGAACGAGATGCCGACGCCAAGGTGCTTGCCGACGTCGCTGACGATGCGCAGCGCCAGCGCGTCACCGGCGCGCGCCGCGGCGGTGACGGCCGCGACGTCCAAGGTTTCGACCGCGCGGAGCGAGCTCACCTCGCCGCCATCCAGCGCGCTCCGAGCTGCGCGCACGATGGCCCGGTCCGAGACCAGCTCTTCGAGGCAGCCGCGCAGACCGCAGACACAGGTCGGACCGCTGTCGACAACCACGCAGTGCCCGATCTCGCCGCTGAAGCCTTGCGTGCCCGAGAATACATGGCCGTCGATCACGATGCCGGCACCGACGCCGGCACCGACGTACGCAGATACGAACGAGCGCACTCCTTTGGCCGCGCCGACGCGACCTTCGGCGATGGCGCCCGCGCTGGTTACGTTGTTGACGACCACAGGCACGCCCAAAGCGGCGGCCAGCATTTCGCCGATTGGGACGTCTCTCCAGCCCAAATTCGGCGCCAGCGCGACGGAGCCATTCGCAGCGGCGACCAAGCCGGGCATCGTTGCGCCGACGGCTTGTAGACGCTCGCGCGGGAAGCCGGCTTCTTCGCAGACCTCTTCAGCCAGCGCCACGGCGGCCGCCACTGCTGCCTCGGGATCGCCGTGAACGGCGGGCGCCTCGCGTCGCAAGCGAATTTCGCCGCGCGCGTCGGCCAGGCCGACCGTTGTCGTGTTCACGCCGAAGCACACCCCGAGGTACGCCGCCGACGCGTCGTTGAACTCGAGCAGGCGCGCCCGGCGACCGCCGCTGGCGACGGTTTTGCCGAAGCCAACCTCTTGTACGATGCCACGAGCCAGAAGATCTTCGACGATTGCGGAGACGGTGGGCTTGGTCAGCGCAGAGCGACGCGCCAGATCAGTCCGCGAAACGCGACCGCCACGACGGATGATGTCCAGCACGATCGAGCGGTTGACCTCGCGCATGGCACGGCTATCGACCTTACCTTGGACGTCTTGCTGCATTGGCTCACCGGGGGCTATGGAACTAGTTCCAGTCGTAGTCTGACTCAAAGCAAGCTCGCGGTCCACGAAGTTCGTGAGCGCGCAACGCGACTGAAAAAGTCCTGCCCAGCAGAACTGCTGGTTTCCCAGCGTCGGTTCATTTGCCAGCTTCGACAGAGCTTACGAACTGGCGGTACATTTGCGCGTAGCGACCGTCTTGTGCGAGCAGCGCCACATGCGTACCGCGCTCGACGACTCGGCCGTGGTCGAGCACCAAAACCAGGTCCGCGTGACGGATCGTGCTCAGGCGGTGAGCGACGACGAAGCTCGTGCGACCACGCAGCAGCTTCGTCAGAGCACCCTGCAGACGAGCTTCGGTGACCGCGTCAATCGAGCTCGTGGCTTCGTCCAGGATCAAGATCCGGGGATCAGCGAGCATGGCGCGCGCGAAACAAATCACCTGCCGCTGGCCTAGGGACAGACCGCTGCCCTTTTCGCCGACGCGGGCTTCAAACCCACCGGGCAGGTCGTCTATTAGGTCGGCAATTCCGAGCGCTTCGGCGGCCAAGCGCACTTCCTCGTCGCTGGCGGCAGGGCGAGCCAGGCGAATGTTCTCGAGCACCGTGCCGCTGAACAGGAAATTGTCCTGGGTCACGCTGCCGATTTGGCGGTGCAACGAGGCGCTAGTCACGCCGCGAATGTCGTGACCGTCGACGAGCACCGCACCTTTCGTTGGCAGGTACAGCTTGGCCGCAAGATTCACGACCGACGACTTGCCGCTGCCGGTGAAGCCGACCAACGCTACGGTCATCCCAGGCTCGGCGACGAAGCTCAGCTCAGAGAGTACGATCTGGTTGGGCACGTAGCCGAAGCTCACGTCGCGGAATTCGACCTTGCCCGCGATCGGCGGTAGCTCTTTGGCGTCCGGTGGATCCTGCCAATCAGGCTTCACGTCCAGCAGTCGGAACACGCGTTCGGCACCCGCCATGGCGGTGAGCGCTTGGTTGTACTGGTTGCCGATGCTCGGAATGGCCGCGAAGAATGCGGTCGACAAGAATAGGAACTGAATCAGCGCCTTGAGCTCTACTTCGTGACCGAGCACCTGGTAGCCGCCGACCACGAGCAGGATGGCGAGGAACAACTGACCGTTGAACTCGAGCAGCGGCAAGAAGACCGCGGAGCTCTTGGCTGCGCCCATGTTGTACTTCGAATGGTCGTAGATCAGCTGTCCGAATAGGCCGCCGTTCACGTCCTGGCGCACGAAGCCCTGGATTTCTCGAATGCCATTGACCGACTCGGCCAAGGTGGCAGTGACGCGACTGAAGCTCTCCGACTGTGCGCGGTACGCCCGGCTCAGCTTGGCGCGGAAATGCCTGATTACTGCCCAGAGAATCGGCGCCATGGTGGCCACGACCAAGAACAGCTTCCAGTCGTAGTAGAGCATGAAAGCCGCGGCGACCAGCAGATTACCGGCTTGCACGATGCTCACGAAAGCGACGTCTTGCACGCCCACGCGTACCGCGTCGACGTCGGAGGTGACACGGCCGATCAGGCGACCCACTTGCGTGCGCTTGAAGAAGCTCATCGGCAACGACAGCAGATGCGCGTAGATCTGATTTCTGAGATCATGCACGACGGCTTCGCCGAGCTGGAGCGCGAAGCGTGAACGAAACACGAAGCCGACCTCGGTGATTGCGGCCAGCGCCAGGAAACCTGCAACACCGAAGCCAACCGCGTGCATGTCTTGGCGGGCGATCGGACCGCTGATCACCGCCGCGATTGACCAGGTCACGAGCGGCGTAAGGATGGCACGTGTCACGACCATGAAGATTTGCGCGTTCCGCAGCCGACGGTAAGGCCTTGTGTAGCTGAACACGCGGCGGATCACGGCGAAGTCGAGCGGGCGTTGCTCGTCGTCACGCGACGTAGTCTTCGGGCCGGAGGCGGCGAGGCTCACGCTCGTCCTCCCAGCCCGTCGAGCAACGCGACGCTCTCTTGGTCGGCGGCCTGCAGCGCAGCGGCAGCGTAATAGATGCCGCGGCGCCGCATCAGCTCTTCGTGCGTGCCGCGTTCGACGATCACGCCATCTTCGAGGACTACGATGCGATCCGCGCGCCGCAGCGTGGCCAAGCGATTGGCCACCACGAGCGTGGTCCGGCCGCGCGTTGCCAGGCTGATCGCCTCGAGCACCTCGTGCTCCGTCTCCGGATCGATTGCGGTGGTCGGGTCATCGAGCAGCAGAATTGGTGGCTCGAGGATCAGCGCGCGCGCAATCGCCAAGCGTTGTCGTTGGCCACCCGAGAGATTCACGGCGCCCTCTTCGAGCACCGTATCGTAACCGTTTGGCAGGTCCGTGATGAACGAGTGCGCGCCCGCCAGCTTCGCCGCGCGCTCGACCTGTGCCCGCGAGGCCTCCGGATTTCCGAAGGCGATGTTTTGCGCGATGCTGGTCTTGAAAAGCAAGCTCTCTTGGAAGACCAAGCCGATGTTGCGACGCAAGAAGTCGAGCTCTAGCTGACGCACATCGACGCCGTCGACCAGAACACGGCCCGCGCTCGGGTCGTGGAAACGCGGAATGAGCTCGAGCAGCGTGCTCTTGCCTGCGCCAGTAGCGCCCACGATGGCCAGGCATTGACCCGCCGGCACGTCGAGCTCGATGCCCGCCAGGACGGGTGCGCCTTCACCGTATTGAAAGCTGACGCCCTCGAGTCGAATCGCGCCGCGGATCGCCGCGCGCGGCACGGGCTCACGCGGTGTTTCGACGCCCAGCGGCGCGTCCAACACTTCGAACACTCGAGCCGCACCGATCAAGCTCTGCTGTAGCGTGTTGATGATGCCAGCCATGCTCGCGACCTGGCTCGAGAACTGCTGCAAGAGACCCGCAAACACGATCAAATCGCCGAGCGTCATCGCGTGACGCGTGACCAGCCCCCCCCCGTAAAACAAGAGGACCGCGATATTTAGCTCGGTGATGAATTGCACCAGGGGAGTGAAGCGGCTGACGTTGATGAAGATGCGCTGCTGCTGGCCCTGCACGGCGCGGTTCTTGTCGACGAAGCGCTGGTAGTCCGCAGTTTCGCGGCCGAACACCTTGGTCACCTGAATGCCGTGAATGCCCTCGGACATCGTCAGCACCATGTCGTCGACCAGACCGCGATTCTTGGCGTACGCCGGCCGTGCCCAGCGCGCAAAGACCGTCGTCGCGATCCAGAGCAGCGGCGTCAGGAACAGGCACGCGAGCGTGAGCGGCAGATGCGTGCGCGCCATGTACGCGACGTACACGACGAGCGACAGAATCATGATCGCGCCCTGGATCAGCACCCCGTCCACGAACGAGCGGACCGACTGCACGTCGCCCGTGACGCGGTTGATGATCGAGCCACTGGCGTTTTCGTCGAAGAAACGCGCACTGAGCCGCTGCAGCTTGTCGAAAACGCGCGTGCGCAATTCGGGCACGAGCTTCAGGTGAATCAGCTCGCCGACCGCGATCGAGTACCAGTAATTGAGCGCGCCGCGCGTCGCCGCCATCAAGAGCACGAGCGAGCCTATGGCGAGTAAGTCTTGGCGCGACGACCACCCGTTAGGGGGCGAAATCCCGAGCGGCCAGTGCGGTCCGGCTGCGCCTGGGGAAAGCGCCGCGCGCGTAATGTCGATCGCGACGCCGCTCAGCCCGAGCCCGGCAATACCGAGAGCAAGCAGCGCGACCTGATAGCCGAATACCGTCAAACACTCGCGGCGGTATTGCCAACTGAGCGCGAGCAGGCGCCTCAGAAGCCGCGTGCTGTCGGCGGAGCCGTTACGGGATGCGAAGGGCAGTGGCATCTTCGAAAGGGATTCCCGCACTTTAGAAGCTCGCGGCGCGAGCGCCAGCCCGAGCTCGCTCGGGCCCAAAGGCTTGAAGAGCGGCCGCAAGAAAGCTTGCGACTTGCGTGAGCGCTCGCCGTCCCGTATGCTTCTTTCGTCCCCGATGCATTCTCTCCGTTTTCAGTTTTGGTTTGGTTATTGGCACGCGGTAAACGCGGCGTCAGGGCCCAGCCTTCTCTTCTGAAAGCAGAGTCGAGAAAGCAAAAACCCCTGGTCGCCGCGGCGCCCGGGGGTTTTTCGCTTTGTGGTTCTTTTCGTCCGCAAAACACCGTAAATCCTAGCCCCTTTAAATCCCATGCTCGAAACCAAAGACCTGCGAATCGTGGATACGACGTTGCTCAAGAGCCCCAATGAAGTGACCGGAGAGCTGCCGCTATCCGAGCGGGCGGCGAGCGTAGTGTTTGGCGCCCGCGAGGAGATTCAAGCCGTGCTTCGCGGCGAGGACAGCCGACCACTGGTGATCGTCGGCCCTTGCTCGATTCACGATCCGCACGCGGCCATCGACTACGCCAGCCGCCTTTTGGAGCTGAAGCGCCGTTACGCGCAAGGGCTGCTGCTGGTGATGCGCGTGTACTTCGAGAAACCACGCACAACCGTCGGCTGGAAGGGACTGATCAACGATCCGCGCCTCGACGGCAGCAACGACATTCCCGCCGGCATTCGCAGTGCGCGGCGCTTGCTACTGAACTTGGCCGAAGTCGGCATGCCGGCCGCCACCGAGATGCTCGACCCCATCATCCCGCAATACATCGCGGATTTGGTGTCGTGGACCGCGATTGGCGCGCGCACCACCGAGAGCCAAACCCACCGAGAAATGGCCTCCGGGCTGTCGATGCCGGTGGGCTTCAAGAACGGCACGGACGGCGGTTTGGGCGTCGCCATCAACGCCATGATCGCCGCCTCTCGTGCGCACAGTTTCCTGGGCGTCGACCCGAGCGGTCACGTCGGCGTGGTGCGCACGCGCGGCAATCCGTACACGCACCTGGTCCTACGCGGGGGCAACAGCGGGCCGAACTACAGCCCTGCTCACGTTGCAGCTGCCGCCCAAGCGCTCACGAAGGCCAAGATCAACGCGCGCATGCTGGTCGACTGCAGTCATGACAACAGCGGCAAGAACCACCTCAAGCAACCGGAGGTGTTGGCCGAGATCGGCGCGCAGATCCGAAACGGCTCATCGCACCTGCTCGGCGTGATGATCGAGAGCAACATTGCCGACGGCAAGCAGGAGCTGGATGACAAATCCAAGCTCAAATACGGGCAAAGCATCACCGACGGTTGCGTCGATTTCGCGACCACCGAGCGCATGCTCGAGCAATTCGCCGACGACGCCGCAAGTCGGAATCCGACGCGCGCGACGGCTTAGGGAAGTGGCGCGCACGAACGCCTTACGCGCGCCTCGACCACACGTCGCGGTCATAGCGAGCTGTCACAGCGCCGGCAAGTCGAAGGGCGCTCGGGCCACCGCTCGAACCACCACTCGAGATGTGTCGGTTGCGAGTGGGGCGTTTCGCGACGTGACTCGCGACCGCTTTCCGACGCTACAAAGGCGGCGCGCTCGAGCAGCCTTCAGCTGAGGCGAAAAATTCAGGGATCGAGCTGTCCGGGTCTGCGCCAGCGTGTGCCAGGTCGAGGAGCCGCCTGGCATATTCAGGTCGAAGATGCGCGGGCGTTCCGCTACGCTCTCCCGGCACACGCATTGCTAAGTGCGCGTGAGCCGAGGCGGGTCTCACCTCGGACCAATACGGGGTTCAACAAAGATATGTCGGGGCATAGTGACGGAGCGGGCTTAGCCGCCGAGCTCAGACCGCGAGAGCCCTGGGGTGCCTCGCCCCTCGGCGATTCTTGGCTGCCCAGGCTGAATGTCTGGCGCGTGGCGTACCGCGTCGCGCTCGTCGCCTTCATCTTGATCGGTGTCTATCTCCGCTCGCGCCGTTACTGGATCGATCCGCTTGGCCTTTGGGTCGACGAAGCGACCTGGGGGATACGCCTCCTTCGGCGTCCGCTGACGCAGCTCGAGTTTCGCCCCATCGGTTACATGGCGCTGACGAAGCTCATCGTCACAGTCTACTCCGACGAGCGCACGCTACGGTTGTTGAGCTACGTCGCCGGCGTAGCGAGCCTGCTAATCACGGCCGACCTCGGCAAGTACCTGTTCAAGTCACGCCTGATCCGCGTGCTGTGCGTGGCAGTGGTCGCCTACAACCCGCTGCTCATCGACATGGCCCGTGAGTTCAAGCCGTACTCGGTGGAATTCTGCGTCCACCTCGGGCTGGTCTGGCTGTATGTTCGTTGGCACGAAAGCCGCTCGCGCGCGCGGCTCGGGGCGCTGCTCGCGTGCTCCACGCTCGCCTTTCCGTTCGCCTACAACATCGTGTTCTTGTTGCCTGGGCTGTTCACACTGCTCGGCTACACGCTGCTGCGCGCCAGGGCGTACCGCGCGCTCATCGTCACGGTTTGCGCCGCGCTCGCCGCAATCGCCTTGATGGCCACCATCTACGTCACCGCCTTGCGCGGCACGACGCAAGACAGCAGCGGCACCGAGCAATTCTGGGGCCATAAGTACGACGTCTTCTACTTGCCAACCGCACTCCAGCCGAGCAGCGTCACCGCGCGTGTCAGCTGGCTCGCACGCAAGTACGGCGACCTAGCCGCCTTTCCCGGCAGCCACGGCAACCGCCCGCTCACCGCCAGCGCCAGCGTAACCGCGACAACCAGCAAGCTTGCCGAAGTCGGCTCGCGCACCTGGCTTTTACTGCACGGCGTGGGGCTACTTGCGTTGCTCCTTTACCGGCGTCAGTGGCTGCCGCTTTTGCTCGGGCCGCTGCTCGTGAGCATGGTGTTCAACGCGCTGTCTTTGTGGCCGTTCGGAGCCTTCCGCAGCAACGTCTTCCTACTGGCTTACGTGATCTTGATCCCCATGTTCAGCTTGGACCTGTTGCTCACTGCGCGGGTTGTGATCGCTCGCTCAGTGGGCGCGCTCGGCGCCGCTCTACTGCTCGTGACCAACCTGAGCACAGGCTTCGAGCCGCATATCCGCAAGCATTTCTTCTCCACTCAAACCGAGATGACCCGGCTCGTCGAGCACATGGCCGCGGTCCGAGCCCAACAACCCATCGGTTTACGGAATCACCCAACGCTCGTGGTGCTCGATTCCTACTCGTGTGCCCCGTTCATCTTCGAAGCCGCATACAACGACAGCGCCAGGCGTGAAGTTGGCTCGTTCCTGAAAGAGATCGACGTTCGCTGCCTGAACGTTTCGGCCACCCAGAAGCTACTGCATGATTTCCGCGGGCAGCCCTTTTTCATCGTCGTTTCCGACGAACGCATGATGCCTCCCTACGCCAGAATGCTGCACCAGCACGCTAAGATCATCGATCACCAAACGATCCGCGACACCCACGACGTGTACTTCGTGACCGCGCGTTAGCGAGGCGCTCGCAGCCGCCTTCCGTTCGCTCCGAACGCAAACTTGCGGGCGCACGGGTATGACTGACGACAAGTTCCGCCTTAAGGCCGCGGCCGCTCGATCTCGATACACGGGAGCTCAGGCCTCGGACACGGAAGGAGGATGTCGCTCCAACGCGAATTGGGTCTGCCCTCCATCTTAGTGCTGCTGCTGGTTGCTGCTTGCTCTGGCAGCACTGACGGCGTGCAAAGCACGCCGGGAGCCGCAGGCACGAGCGCGGGCGGCGCGGCTCCTTCCAGGGTGCACCAGGCGCCTCGCCTCTCCCGGCGGTCACACGGTATTCTGCAACGACAACCCAATGAACGGCTGGCTACCCGTGTGCCAGCGTGATCGGTCAGGCGCCGTAAGCGCGCTACTTGGCCTTGGCCGATTTTTTCGGCGGACGCTTGCCGGCGTAGGGCTCCAACGCCGCCGCAAGATCGGCACTGCCGCCAAGCGCTGCGCGTAAGCGAACGATCTGCGTGAGGTGCGGCGGAGCGCCCGCGAGCTGTCGCATTGTCGATCGCAGGTAGTCGGAGGCGTTCAGGCCCTCCCGCTCGGCAAGAAGCCGTAGCAACTTGAGCTCGTCGTCCGACAGCAGCAGGTGAAAGCTGTTCTTTCGCTCGATGGCCATGAATCTATTATGGCTATTTTATGGCCATCAACAAACCGAATTAATTCCATGTCGTGCGGGGACATCTTTCGGCCGTGCTATTGGCAATGGCGCTGACCTGGGTCTTGTCGGCGGCAATCGTGGTCGTGATCTCGTTCACGCCCACGATACTGGCCTTCGTCAAGCTGCGCCGGTCGTGAGCGACGCCCGGCGCGTTCGCCCGGCGCATGACTGAGAGACCCGATGCCGACACGTAGCGAATACCACTGTTACACGGACGGGGCGTGTAAAGCGGCCGATGGCGCGCCGGGCGGGTGGGGGTTCGTCATCAGGCAACCGGGCCAGCCGTCGCTCGAGCGTTACGGCAGCGCTAACGGCACGCTCGCGAAGGTCATGGAGTACCGGGCCGTCGCGGAGGCCTTGCTCGCATTGCCGCCGGGCGCGAATGCGACCGTGTTCAGCGACAACCGCCCGCTGATCGAAAACATGCAGCGGAACCTGGCAAACTGGCAGCGTTGTGAGTTCGCGAACGTCGACGCGTCCATCGTCCTTAGCGCGCGCAGCATCGACGCCAGCATCCGCGAAAAGCAGCTCGTGCTGCGCTGGCAATGGCTGCGCGCCCACAATGGGAATGCCGGCAACGAGCGAGCCGACGCGCTGGCAGCTCAGGGCGCCCGCGAGGCAAAGGCCGCGCTTGTCGCGCAAGGGAAGCGCCGAGGGCGCTAGCTAAGGTCGAACGCCGATCTCGTCTCTCCAATTGCTCACTTAGGCGCGGCAAGAGCAGCCAGCGCTTGCTCGATGACACGGCGGTCGGCGCGGTCCTTCTCGCGCATGCCTTCTTTGGTCAAGAGCAGGCCGGCGAGGCCCATGAGCGGCAGTTGCACGCCATCGAGATCACGCTGCTCAATGAAGCCAGCCAGCTCTTGAAAGCGATGCCCACACGCAGCGGGCATGACGTCGATCGTAAACTCGTCGTTGATACGCACGGCGTATTCGCCCTCGCGCTGAAACAGGTCGTCGTGACCCTCGAGCTCCCTGCATGCGCCATCCGGCAGGTGACTCAAGGCGCCGATCCACTTGGCGGTGTTTTCGCGGGCTGGATCGACCAGGATATCGAGGTCCTCGGAGAAGCGGTTGTAACCATGGGCGGCAATGGCGTAGCCGCCAATGAGCGCGTAGCGAACACCGGCATCGTTCAACAACCGGGCAACGCGCTTCAAGTCGTCCCAGGTCGCAGGACGAGTGAACTCAGCCATGCTGCTGCTTTGCGAGGACGGCAGCCAGCTGCCATCGGTCACGGTCCCGATTGGCTTCCGCGTGGCTGGCGTAGCGGAACACGCCCTTGGGGGCACGTGTGAGGTACTGCGCCATTTGCGTCATCGCTTCACGAGCCTCAGCGCTGGGTAGCGCACCCGCCGGGGGCGCTACCCGCCGCCCAACCACTCGCAGAAACCTTTCCATGGGAGTCCCCCAATCTTAGCACGCAGCCGAGCGGCATACAGGGAGACCAAAGCGCCCGTCGGTCGTCAGTCAGCCCTGCTCCGGAGGCCTGCGTTCGTTGGTAGGGAAACGCCTCGCTCTACTCCGACCACGGATCCGAGCTCTCACCCGTAGTCTCGACCTCGTCTACTTCTTCGTCGATGTCGGGGTCTTCATCTTCGTCCCAACCGACCAGACCACCAATGCCGCCGACGCCGGCGAGAAACTGGTAATTGTCGCGCCCGACGTGCCGGTCCAACTGATCGAGGATCATGGGAACGTCGTCGTCTGGCCCAGAAATGTAGGTGGGGCGCTCAGGCTGTGCGAGCGGCGTTTCGCTCAAAGACACAGGGCGAGGCTCGAACAGTGCAACCTCGAAGTCTTCGTGTGGGAAGAAG
>DATCFJ010000980.1:0-6673 GCA_036509605.1 Polyangiaceae bacterium
CCGACGTCTCGGGGCACTTCGATCCGATCCGGCAGCAGTTGGACGACTTCCTCAAGTCCACCAACGATCCCGCCGTCTACTACGACAAGCTCACGGCCGATGATTTTGGCGCAACGGACGACAAGCTGCCCAAGGTCGTGCTCGATTGGGCGCGCGATCAAGCCGAAGATCAGCACGTTTTTGGCGTGATCGACGACGTGTCGCGTTCGCGCGCGCTGATCAAGGACTCACGCAAGCTGGCTTCGAAGCTGAACGCGGTCTTGTCCGTCTCCTCTCGCGTCAAAGCGTTCCCGGAGATCCAGTTCCAGCTGCAGCAGGTGCTCAGCTTGGCGAACAAGCTAACGCGGGCGCGGGGGACCCTGGCCGAGGGTATGGACGACGTAGCCGCGAACAACCCCGGTGGCGAGCTCGGGACAGTCCGTACAGAGCGGCGCGCACTGATGAAGCGCCTGGGCTGGATGCCGGTCACCGAAGCTGACTTCATTCGTCGCGACGAATCCGGTGACACGCAGTGGTCCAAGGCTTCACAGGCCTTGCAAGAGCTTACGATCGAAGCGGACAAGCTGAATGCCATCGTCAACGGTCTGCATCGGGTGATGAACGAAGCGGACAAGCACGGCGTCACCTCGGACCCGCAAAGCAGAGCGCGGTTTCAACTCGAAATCGAAGCGAACGAGCGCGATCTGGCCACGTATCACAAGAAAATCGACGAGTTCCGCAACGCTGTCGAGGTCGGCAAATCGCAGATCGGCTTCGGTGATCAGCGCTACGTCGACGACCAGGACCTACGCAAGCAATTCCGCGAGCTGTTCGCGCGCGAGGTGAGCCTCGCCGCCGCGGGGCAAGATTCGTCGGACGCGTCGGCCTACGCGAAATCGATCCAGCCGCTGCTCAGTCGGGCAGACAGCGACGAGCTGGCGCTCGACACACAGCGCGCGAAATGGGAGCAGCAAGCGGTCGAGCAAGCCAACGGTTTGCGCGACAAAATCTCGCAGGAGATCGCGTTGATCGAAACGTACGCGCAAAATCTCGACGGCCTCGATCAGCAAGCGCGGCTCTTGGTCGGCGAAATCGCGATGAAAAACTTCAGTTTGGTGCGCGATCGTTTGAAGAGCATCGTGCTCCGGGCGGATGTGGGCATCGTTCAAGAGGCGTGGGAAGTGCGCGAGGAGCAAGCGCTGCGCGTTCGAAACCTGCAGCGCGAGCGGGCTCGCGAAGAGCAGACGTTGAACGACGAGCTCCGAGAAGTGCTCGACGACGCGGAGGAACAGCAATGAATCGCAGTCTCAGCTCCGGGCTACTCACCGCTGCCGCATTGATCGCGGCGTCGTTGGCGTCGTCCGAGGTCGCTCGTAGTGCTCCCGCCGCAGCGGCATCCGCCTCGGCGAGCGCCGCACCAACCGTGAGCGCCGTACCAGCCGCCAGCGCGGCTGCTGCGAGCCCGGCTCCGGCGACGACCGCCGCCACCACGACCTCGACTGCCGCGCAGACGACCGGCCCTTCGGCGCAGGTCTCGATGGCGATGCCCAAGTTGAAGAAGGGCGCACCGCCGCCACCGGCCCCGACCGCAGCGCAGCTCAAGGCGCTCGGAATGCTCCAGCAAGAAGCCAAGGACTACGAGAGCGGGTCCAAGGACTTCCGTCAGAACCTGACGATGATCGTGCGCCACCATTATGAGCAGCGCCGGCAGCGTGTGCTTACGGCGCTCGACGCTGAAATCACCGAAGAGAAGCACGGTCTCGATGACGCGCGCCAAGAAGCGATCGCGCGTTTGGAACGATTCGTCGAACGCTATAGTGGTGCCAACGCGGATCCGCGTTCGACTCCGGACGCCATGTTTCGACTGGGCGCTCTGTACGAAGAGCGCGCACGCGCCAACAGCGACGCTGATCTCACTACCGGTCTCGATCCCGCGATCGCCATGTATCGGCGGCTGATCAAAGAGTTCCCTCAATACGAGGAAATTGCGGCGGTTCATTACTACCTCGGTCACGCGTACACGGACGCATCGCGTATCGACGAGGGTCAGCAGGCCTGGCGCTCCTTGGTTTGCGCCAACCGCTACACCGTCAAAGACGATCCGAAGGACGCCGGCAAAATCGCGCTCGATCCGCTTCCGCAGGATCACGACGACAAGTTTTGGCAGGATTGGTACAACAAGAACCCCATCCCGATCGATCAGGTCGGCAAAAAGGGTGTACGACCCGCTGCCGCCGCGAAGGGCGCCAAGCCTGGCGCAGCAAAGCCGACTCGGGTTGCGGACACCGAGGAGCGCTCGTTCGTCGACCCGTACGACAACTGCAAGCCGCTGCCACAGAAGGTCGAAGGTACGGACGACCCTCGCTACCTGGCGGAAATCTGGTGGCAGTTGGGCAACTTCCACTTCGACCAGCTCGACCCGCACGGCGGTCCGTACAATCTCAATCGAGCGGTCAGCGCCTTCGATCACTCGATGGAATACAAGAAGCCGCCGATCTTCGGGGTGGCGATGTACAAGCAAGCTTGGACTTATTACAAGCAGCAGCGCTACAGAACGGCCGTCAACTGGTTCGTGAAGCTGCTTCACTACGCCGACGAGCAAGAGGCGAAGACCGGTGATCCAGGCGCGGACTTCCGCTCCGAGGCTTACACCTACATCGCCGGTTCACTGACGTACGTCGACTTCGACGGACCGCCGCCGGAGGTCCCGTACATCCCGCGCAACGACGTGCTCGACACCGAAACTGATCCGGTCAAGGCCGAGCAGAAGATGGCGATCGCGATCGAACGCGTCCAAGACCCCGCGCTCGTGCCGCAGGATCAAAAGTGGACCGTGGAGATCTACAAGGCGCTCGCGCAGGAGTTCATCGAGATCACCCAAAACCGCAACGCGGTGGCGATGCTGGAGCTGACTCTCAAGAAGTTCCCGATGAATCGCGATGCGCCCGTGATGCAGAACAAGGTCGCCGAGTTGTACGATCAACTCTCGCGCCTTGCGCCGGACGGTTCGGCAGCTCGAACCGAGTATGCTTCACAGGCGCTCGAGGCCCGTACCAAGCTGGCCGCCTACGTAGGCACCACGCCTTGGGTGGACGCGAACAAGGACGATCCCGAGGCGCTTCAGACTGCCGAGCAGTTGGTGAAGGGTGGCTTGAAGCGAGCCGCTGCTGATCACACGAATTTCGCGCGCGGTTACTACGAAAAAGCGCTCGAGCTGAATGACGCGGGTGAGCAGCACGGGCTAATCGAAAAGTCGATCGCCGAGTACCGCCTCGCCGAGACCGGCTGGAGCGCGTACCTGGAACAAGATCCGACGGCGATGGACGCGTACGAAAGCCGCTACTGGCTTGCTGACGCGCGTTACTGGGTCGTCGTTCTGCAGATCGCCATCAATCGCTCGCCCACGCCAGAAGAGATCAAGAGCGCGCACGACAGCGCGGTAGCCGTTCGCGATTCCAACGAAGACGACAAGTACCTGCAGCCGGCGGCGTATGACGTCGTGACGCTCGCGGAGAAGGTGCTCGACGACGAGTACCGCAAGTTCGACGAGAGCAAGGGCGCGCAGGGCATCGAAAAGCGCGCCGAGGTGAAGTTCGACGGCGAGGGCGACGCGCGCAAGGTCGTCAAGGACACCGTGCCGGGCCCCGTGCTCGATGCGGTCAAGGCGCGCGACGAGTACAACGACCGCATTGCGCTCGACCGAGATCCACAAAAGAACGGGCTTTTGTACTCGTTTCAGTCGGCGGATCTGTTCTTCGTGTACGGCCAGTTCGACGAAGCTCGCAAGCGCTTCAAACCGCTGTACGACCAGTACTGCGGCGTAAACGAGTGGGGTTACAGGTCTTGGGAGAAGCTCATCAGTATGAGCAACTTCGAGGGCAACGCGGACGAGAGCCGCAAGCTCGCCGAAGGCAAGAGCTGCGCGTTCAACGCCGAGACGCAAAAGGCCGAGGACTCGATCCGAAAGCCCGTCAAGCAAGGCGTGGCTTACCTGGACGCGCGCAAGCTGTACGAGGAAGCGCAGAAGATGCCGGACGGACCGGATCGCGTTGCCAAGTGGCGCGAAGCGGCCGCCGCGTACAAGGTCGCGCTCGACGCGGCACCGGATCGCGACGAAGCGCCGGAAGCTGCCATGAACGGCGCCTATGCTTACAAGCAAGTTGGCGAGTACGACAAGGCGATCAGCATGTACGAGCTGTTCATCGCGAAGTACGGCAACGAGCAAACGTTGCAGAAGCTGCAGAGCGGCGACGCCAAGGCCAAGCCGCCCGTGGCGGCTGACCCGAAGAAGTACGAAGAGCGCGTGAAGTACCTGCAGAGCGCACACGACGCGCTGGCAGGCGCGTACGTGCTCTTCTTCAACTACCCGCGGGCTGCGGAGACCTACGACAAGATCAGCAACAACACGCACTTCTCGCAGACCGATCGCCGGACTGCCGCGCAGCAGGCGCTGAGCCTGTACGCGAGCCTCGGCGACACCGGCGGCATGACGCGCGCCCGCGAGCGCTTCCAGCAGCTCGGTGCGTCGCCCAAGGAGATCGCGGAGGCGGATTTCGTGGTGGCCAGCGCATCCCTCAAGCGTTGGGATCAATACAGCGCCGACGAGGGTGCGAACGCGGCGGCGCGTCGCACGGCAGAGGCCGCGATGGATAACTACTACACGGCCAATAAGGGCAAGGACCCGGCCGCTCAGTTCGTTGTTCAGGCCGCGTACTGGAGCGCGAAGACGCGCAAGGCCGTGGCTTCGGGTGACACCAACAAATCGTGGGACAACACCATCGCTGCGTTTGCCAAGTGGAAGGCGCTTGCGCCTACGACGGGCGGCAAGAACAGCGCGCTCGGTTCACGCGAGGCGGGCATGGCCGCAGAGGCCGAGTTCACCGAGCTCGATCAAGAGAATCAACGCAGCTTCGACTACGAGTCTGGCTTCCATCACTACAAGGGCACCTCCGTAGAGGTCGTGGCCGAGTACCAAAAGGACGCCGGTGAAGCCAAGAAGCGCTACGATAAGCTGCAGCACGTCGTCGACGCTTACGTGTCGCCGGAATGGACCACCGCGGCCATCGCGCGTCAGGGCTCGCTGTACGACTCGCTGCGCACGGGCCTGTACAACACGCGCGAACCGCAGCTCAAAATCTTCGACGCCAAGACGGAAGCAATTCTGAAAAAGGCCGAAAATAGCGACAATCCGGACCTTCAAGAGAAGGCAGATGCTTTGCGTGTCAAAGTACAAGGTGCCTGGCGCGATCGCCGAGACCAAGAGCTCAACAGCGCCGACCAGATCATGGTCGATCGCTACGGGAACGCCGTCGTGCTCGCCAAGCGCTATAGCGTCTCGAACCCGGAAGTCACGCGGGCAATTCGCCGCTTGGCATTCTTTACGGACGTGATCGGTGAAGCAAAAATGCAGCAGTACACCGGCACCATCAAAGATCTGAATTACACGGCCGGGATGTTCCCACGCATGCGCCCCGGGCAAGACGCGGCACCGACGCCGCAAGCGTTGCCGACGCCGCTACCGGCGTTCGTCCAATGAGGAAGCTGAAGGACATGACGCACTTCACGACGACTCGCGGCTGCCTATCAGCGCTGGTTCTGGTTCTCAGCGCGACGCTCGCGGCTTGCGGGGGTGGTGCCGCGGCAGGTAAGGGCGCGGCTTCGCCGCCCCAATCTTCGACGACGGCCGCGCCGGGTCCGACCGAGCCGGCACCAGCGGGTCAGCAGTTCGGTATTGCGGACAAGCCGACGAGCGGAGAGTCGACGGGCAGTCGTCCGAAGATGAACGCAGCCGCCGCGGCCGCGTACAACGCCGGGATGGAAGCCTTCAAGAATAGCGATTTGGCCGGTGCCAAGACGCAGTTCACGCAAGCGACGCAGGCCGATCCGAACGCGTATCAAGCTTTCTATTCGCTGGGCGTGGTGCGCGAACGCTTGAACGAGACGTCGGGAGCGCTCACGTCGTATCGCCAGGCCACGACCATCGTCGCTGACTACGAGCCGGCGATTGTCGCTTACGCCGTTCTTCTGGCGCGTACCGGAAAGCCCGATGACGCCACTGATTTCTTGAATCAACGCCAAGCCCAGATGAGCAAGAGCGCGGCGGTCACCGCAGCGCTTGCCGAGGTGAAGTCGATTCAGGGCAATTCCGGCGAAGCGCAGCGCTTGGCTCAGGAGGCGTTGAAGCTCAACCCCGACTATCGCCCCGCGATGGTGACCTTGGCTCGCGATCACTACCGCTCGCGTCGCTTGGATCTGGCGCTATACGCGTTGAAGGGCATCCTCGACGGCTATGGCGAAGAGAACCCGCCGCGTGACAAGAACAACGCCGAAGCGCACTTGATCCGTGGGCTCATCTACAAAGAGCAAGGCTTGCGTGGACCGGCGATAACGGAGCTGCAAGCGGCGCTCGCTTTGCGGCCGGACTTAGTCGAGGCGCGCGTGCAGTTGTCCTCGTACTTCCTCGAGTCGGGCAACGCGGCCGATGCTCAAGGGCTGCTCGAGCCCGCGCTGAAGTACGACGCAGACAACGTGATCGCCCATCTGAATCTGGGTGATGCGTATCGTTTGCTCGGTCGCCCCGCGGATTCAAAGCGGGAGCTCGAGTGGGTCAAGGCTCGCGATCCGAGCATTGCGCAAGTGCACTACAACCTCGGCTTGCTCTACTTGTTCACGGACAATTTCCCAGGCGTCAGCC
>DATCFJ010000981.1:0-2208 GCA_036509605.1 Polyangiaceae bacterium
AGCTCGCGCAGAGCAAAATAACCAACCAAAGAAGCCGCCAAGAGCGCGCGCCCAATGCCGATGACGCGCTGCCAAGAAAACAAATTCTTCAGACCGGTAAAGGCATTCAGGCGATCGAAGCTCGGGCTCAGCTTCTGCACGCTGAACACGCCGCCCGTCTGGGCGAAGCTCGCCGCTGCGCTGGCCGCCGCCGAGGCCGCCAGCACCGGCAGCGTGATTCCGAGCACGACGCGCGCCAACGTGCCGGGCGTTGCCGGTTCCAGCGGCCGCGCGAGCGCTCCGCGGATCAACGCGCTGGCTTGCTCCGCCGCCACGGCGATTGCCCCGCCCACTACCGCTAACGCCGCCACGAAGCCGACGCTCTGGGACAGCGCCGCCGAGAGCGGACTGTCGCCTTCGGAGCGCGCTTTGGCGAGCCGCTTCGGAGTCGGTTGCTCGGTCTTCTCACTCATAGCGAGGCTGTGCGCTCATCGGTTGCCGTCGCCCGCGAGTTTCGCAGAAAGCGCCGCCAGCTAGATGAGATACGGCAAACCGCGCCCGCCGGTCAAACGCCAGGCTGCGGCCGTTTGCTGGATGATGGGCATGCGGATCACTGCGGGCGGATGATCATTTTGGAAGGCGAACAGCAGCGCGGCCGCGCTGAATTGCTCGAGACCGGCGAAGAACTGCATGGTGATCAACGCTCCGCCCTCGGTTAGGTGATAGCCGGTGCGCCGGAAGCCCATGGTTAGGAGCGTGTTGGTGCCGGAGGCGTCGGCGGCGATCTCGTTGGGCTGGTTGAACAGTGGAACCGTGCCGGATAGCGCTTGCCCGAGCTCGGCCAAGGGTAGCTGGCCTGCCGAGGTGCACGGCAGATTGCCCATATAGTGGTGGGCAAGCTCATGGCCGAGCACGAAGCCAATCTGTTCTTCGAGCAGCTGATGCTGGCGCGCGACTTTGCGGCCGTCGGCTTGTTGCGTGGGGTCGAAGAAGCCGGCTGGCGGCTGCACGATGGGCGCCTTCGGCTGCTGAGTCTGCACGATCAGCTGAATGTAGTCAGTCAGCTTGTGCGTGCCAAAGATCTCGTCGGTGGCGCGCGCCTGGCTGAGGTGCGCTTCGATATCGAGTAAGCCGTCCGTGATGGCCATCGCCGCGTGACCGCTCGAGGTACACGTCGCGAACGCGTTGACGTCGCCCTGCGTGCTGTCCACGACCAGCGGGATGCCGGCGACGCGGCTCTGTTGCGGAGGGGGCAGCGTCGCGACCAGCTCATTGAGCAGCGACTGCGCTTCGCCGCGCAGGTAGCCAAGATCGGTGAGGTTGATGGGGTCGTTCGGGACCGGCAACACGGCCACGCCGGGCGCGGGCAACGGAGCGGCTTGTCCGACGGGATACGCGGCGCCAGGCTGCACCGGTTGCGCGGGCGACTGCGCTGGCGCACCCGGCTGCACCGGCTGCACCGCAGGGTAGGTGGCTTGCGCGCTACTGCCTCCACAGCCCACGGCGAGTGAGGCAATGCTGAATGCGACTAAGCTCGTGCGAAGGTGCGAACGCTCAACCGTCATGGTGAGCGGAGCATAGCAACCGCTCTTCCGCCGCGCGCGGGGTGTTTTGCCCCGACTTTCCGGCCGGAAATGCCCATTTCACGGTGCTTCTGAGACGACCGGCGTAGGCTGCGACGAGCGTGACGACTGCCGAAGGAATTGTCCCGATTCAAAACCCGAGCGAGCATCTCGTCCAGGGCAACCAGGTGCGCCTATTGCGCAATGGCAGCGCGGCATTTCCCGAGATGCTGGCGGCGATCGCTGGGGCCGAGCAGCAGGTGTTGCTCGAGATGTATTGGTTCGCCTCCGACCGCATCGGTCGCAAATTCGCGGCGGCGCTGGCGGCGGCGGCAGAGCGCGGCGTGGAGGTGCGAGTCATCTTCGACGCGGTGGGCTCGGTGGGCGCGAGCGACGGCATGTTCGAGGAGCTCGAGCGTCGGGGCGTGCAAGTGATCGAGTTCAATCCCATCGCGCCCTGGAAGCGACGTTTTCGTTTATTCAGACTGACGCGCCGCGATCACCGAAAGATCCTGATCGTCGATGGCCGAATCGGCTTCACCGGCGGCATCAACATCGCCGACTACTGGCTAGCGCGTGACGAGGGCGGGGCGGGTTGGCGAGACGACATGCTGCGCATCGATGGCCCGGCGGTCCCCGGTCTGTGCGATTGCTTTGGGCGCGCCTG
>DATCFJ010000982.1:0-2321 GCA_036509605.1 Polyangiaceae bacterium
GTGGGTGGAACGCGGTCCGACACTCCGCCTCGACCACATCACGAGCGGTCACGGCGTCGACTGCGTATTAGCCCCAAGGCTGGGCTGAAAGCGCCGGGGATGGTCCGGATGGGCCGCGCGCGAGTTGACACGTGCGCCCCAAAAACCCAAAGTTTGTCATCTGCCGCAAGGCATGAATTCAGCGCGCCCCCTGTGCCTCCTTCTGTCCCCAAGCCCTCCTCACCGGCCGTCCCGTTCTTGGCAACCCCGGACCCCAGGCAGCTGCTTTTGCCGCTGGTTGCCGCGGGCTCGGGCACGATGAACGCACGCTCGATCGCCCGTTCCGACCGCGTGTTCGTCAACCGCGATCTGCGCTTCTCGAACATCGACTGGATCGGCTTCGACATGGACTACACCCTGGCGATCTACCGCCAGGAGCGGATGGACACGCTGAGCGTCGAGCTCACCGTCGAGCGCATGATTCGCCGTGGCTACCCGGCGTATCTCAAGAACCTCGCCTACGATATCCGCTTCCCGATCCGTGGGCTGCTCGTCGACAAGCGTTACGGGCACGTGCTGAAGATGGACCGCTACAAGGTCGTGCAGCGCGGCTATCACGGTATGAAGCGGCTACCGCAAGAAGAGATCACCGCGCTCTATCACGACAAGCGCATCCGCCCGCACACGCCTCGCTATCATTGGATCGACACGCTGTTCGCGCTAAGTGAGGTCACGAGCTACTCCGCGATCATCGAAGCGATGGAGAAGAAGGGCGAGAAGCTCGACTACGACAAGCTGTTCGCCGACGTGCGCGCCTCGATCGACGAAGCGCACGCTGACGGCGCCGTGTACGCCAATGTCACGAGCGACATGGCCGCGTACATCGAGCGCGAGCCCGCACTCGCGCGCACCCTGCACAAGCTGCGCTCCGGCGGGAAACGCCTATTTTTGCTGACGAACTCGCCGTTTGGTTACACCGATCAGGTGATGACGCACCTGCTCGCGGACGTGATGCCGGAGTACCCCTCTTGGCGTCACTACTTCGAGTTCGTGATCTGCTCGGCGGGCAAGCCGCGCTTCTTCCAAGACGGCCGCCCGCTCATGGAACGTGACGGCGACGTGCTGCGCCCCGTGCGTGAAAAGCTCGAGCGCGGCAAGGTCTACGAGGGCGGCAATCTCGAAGAGTTCGAGCGCCTAGTCGGCATGCGCAGCTCCAGCGTGCTGTACATCGGCGACCACATCTACGGCGACATCCTGCGCTCCAAGAAGGAGTCCTCGTGGCACACCGCGATGGTCATCCAAGAGCTCGACGCAGAGATCGCCGCCTATGAAGCGTGCGCCGACGACCTCGGCCGGCAGCGCAGCCTAGAAGAAGCGCGCAACAAGCTGGAAGACGAGCTGCGCTTCTTTCAAGCACACATCAAAGAGCTGACACGCCCAACACCCGGCCAAGCGGCTGTTGAAGAGAGCGAGCGCACACGCACCAAGCGCGCGCTGGAACGCGTTCGCGCCGAGCTGCGGGCCATCACCGGCGAATACGAGATGCTCGCGGAGCGCATTTCGCAGCGCTTCCATCCGTACTGGGGTCCGCTCTTGAAAGAGCAAAACGAGATGAGCAGCTTCGGCTTGCAGGTGGATCTGTACGCGGACATCTACACTCGCAGGGTGTCGTGCCTGCGCGCCTACTCGCCCCAGCAGTACTTCCACTCCCCGTACGACCTGATGCCGCACGAGCTCTGACCGAGGGCAGCGAGGCCCTCGCGCCACGCGGCAACACTTTGCATACAAAGGTGTCCCGGCCCGAGATCAGGGTTGGGCGCCCGCAGTCCCGCAGCGCACCTCACATCCCGAAAATGTCACCGCGCTCCGCGGCATCTCGCGCGTCAGCCATACGATCGCTCGGAATTCTCACGGAATACGCTGGCCACAGAGCCGGTTAATGACCGGATGTCTCAGCATTGTACGAGCTGGCTCGTTTTCGCGTCGACGGGCGAGCTTGGCTCCCGAAAGCCGCTGCGCGCGCTGATCTGTGCTACGGCAAGCCGCACGTTTTGCCAGCCCGAGCTGCGGGCGGCGCTGTTTCTTCCCAAAGGACCTGTCGGATGAATCTGGTTGAGTGGCTTCAGGGGTTGATGACGAGCTTCGGGGCGTCCTGGGTCATGTGGCTCCTGATCGGCCTGAGCGTGATCTCGGTGGCCATCATGCTCGAGCGCGGCTGGTTCTATTTCTCGCTGCGTGACGACATTCCGCGACTGGCGGCGGATCTGCGCAGAAACCTGCGCTCCGGCAATGCCGAAGAGGCGCTACGCGCCCTCGAAGCATCGCCCAGCGCCGAGGCCGCC
>DATCFJ010000983.1:0-7832 GCA_036509605.1 Polyangiaceae bacterium
CGCAAGTCCTCGCACCGACGCCACGCGTCACTCGATCAGCCGGTTGGCGAGAACCCCGACGGCCAGCCCCTGATCGAATCGATCTCCGACCCCAACCCGCAGACGAGCGCGGAGCGTGGCGCGCTGTCCTCCGAGGTCCGCTCCTCTATCGTCAAGGCGGTCGACTCGCTACCGGACGACCAGCGTGAAGTGTTCCTGTTGCGCGAAGTGGCAAATCTTCCGTTCCGCGATATCGCGGAGATCACTGGCGTCGGAGAAAACACCGTCAAGAGTCGGATGCGTTACGCGCTCGACCGTTTGAAGGACGCCTTGTGCGACTTCGAGGAATACGCCCGCGCGCTGCGCTGAGGCTTATTTTCAGGCAAAACCGTGGATTGCGAGAAATTCGACAGGATTGTGCTGGACCTGCTCTATGACGAGCTGGACGAGCTAACGAGTGCCGCCGCGCGGCGGCACATGGAGCATTGCACTCGCTGTCGCGGCATCGGCTCGGGGCTGCGAGCGACACGCGAAGTCGGTGTGCTGCCACTCGTCGAGGCACCCGAGGGCCTGCAACGAAAGATCCTGGAGGCCGAGCAGCAAGCCACTCAGCTGCTGCCTTTCGGCAAACGTTTGGGGCGCGGACTGTCGCTGCTCGCCGGGTATGCCATGCGCCCGCAGCTGTCGATGGCAGCACTGTTGATGTTGATGATCGGCTCGAGCTTATTTTTCTTGCGTGCTCAGCCCGGCGATCGCGAGCATGTGCTGGTCACTGAGCGCGGCGTGCCCGAGAGCGACAACGAATCGGCGACCGCCGTTGTGCCGAAGAAGCCGAGCCCCGCTGAGGCCGCACCGGAGCCAGCGCGGGCGACCGCGCGTTCAGCGCCCCACCTTGACGACGCTCTGGCGCGTCGCGATCGAGCACCCGAAGCCAAGGCCGATCGTCCGATGGCCGCGCCGGCTGAGCCTGCGCCTGCTCCGATCGCACCCGCCGAAGCGCGCGGCGGTGGGCTGTCCGCGATTGGCGCAGACGACAAGCAGGCGGAAGGTAACGCGGACATCACCAGCGATAGCGACGCCAGCTACGACGCAGCGATGGCCGCGTACCGCGACGGCCGATATTCCGAGGCCGAGCGCCGTTTCGGCGAAATCGCCAATCAAGCTGGCGAGCACGCGGCCAACGCAGCGCTGTACGAGGTGCAAGCGCTGCGCATGGTCTCGGGCTGTCCGACGGCCGCGCCGCGCTTCGAAGACGTGCACACTCGTTACCCGGGTGCAGTCGGCAATAGCGCCGCCTGGCAGGCCGCAGACTGCTATCGCTCGCTCGGCGAGCTCGCTCGCGCGCGCCAAAACTACGACGAGCTCGCGACCGACCCGAACTACAAAGCACGTGCTAGCGAGGCGCTAGCGGAGCTAGATCAGCGGGCCGCAGATCAGGAAAGCGCGCCGCGCAAGGGCGCTGCGGCCGCTGGCGCTGCGGCGCCCACCAAGAAAGCTGCGAGTGCTCCAGCGGCAGCCAAGCCCGCGACGCCGCCGAGTCAGTAACTGACCTCAGGAACCGACCATCTGCGCGTTCGTGCCGGCTTCGCCGACATCCACATCAGCAGACGTGAGGTTTACGGCAGCGCCGTCGGGTGCCTCGAAGGGCGCGCGGCCGATCTGCTTGGAGCCGAGGCTCGGGATGAACGGCGCGATGAAATACTCGCGGGTCCAGTACCAGAACAGGCTGTGCTCAACCAAAGCCGGGTCGATCAACGGAGCGATCGCCGCGTGGTCCGCGCGCAGGTTGCTCCAGTGCGTACCGGGGTTTTCGTGATGCGCGCAGTGCAGGCCGTTGTTGAACAGCAGAAAATTCAGCAATTTGCCATCCCAGCTGCGGGAATGGTTGTGCTTGGACCACGGGTCGGTGTGGACGTGCTGATCGTAGTTGAAGAGCATGATCGTCCACAGCGCAAAGAACGCCGGGATGAGCAATGTCATGACGTACACGTACAGCCCGGTCTTGAGACCGTGGAGCGCGATCGAAAGGCCGAGCAACGCCAAGTGTGCGCCGCCCCAAACCGTGTACTGGAGCAGGATACGCCGATACAGCGAAGGATTCTGATTCTTGGCTTTGCGAATGAAGGCCTTGATCGGATCGCTCTGCCAGTAGCTCGACACGAAGAAGTAGGTCAGCGCCACGAGCAGGTTGTGCCGGTTCGTGTAGCGCCAGGTGATGGTCGCGTCCCCTGCCCGATTCACGTACTTGTGGTGATTCAGATTGTGCGTCGGGATCCAAGCGAACGTCGGGTAACCGTAGAAAATCGAGATCCAGTTGCCGAAGATCTGGTTCTCTAGCTTGCCCTTGAAGGTCGGGCAGTGATTGTGGTTGTGCGCGATCACACCGCAGGCGAGCGCAAAGTAGGCGCTCAGCCACCACAGATACGGGACCAACGCCGGGCGCGCGAACTGCACCGCGATCAACGCGGGAGCGATCATTACCCAGAGCAGCGTGCGGTAGTCGGCAGCAAAACGGGGGCGCATCGGTGCGGAACTGTAGCAGCGGCCGGCCGGGGCGGGGTCACGGTTTTGTCATTGCGGCCCGGCATTGTCCGAGAAAAACGCCGGCAACGCCGCGTACGTGCGTTCGCGCTTGAGCCTTGCTCCGGGCAATCGCCGCGCTTTTCCGCGTCAGTTCGTGTTGTCGCGCACGTAGGCGATCGTTCGCACCGAATTGATGATCCGCTCGCGGCTCTCCGGCGAAAGATCGACGAAGCGGATGCCCATTCCGGGATTCGGATTATCGGACAGCAAGCGAATGGGGTTCACCCATGCCACTTGCCCGAGCAGAATGAACGGCGACTCTTGGCCCGGCACTGCAAAGCGGAGCGTCAGACGGGTGCCGACCTCGAGCGGCTCCTGCGTGGCGACAAAGATACCCATCTCGGAGATGTTCGTGATGCTCGCGTACAGAAACGTCTGTTCGGTCTCGCAGTCGACGGACCACTCGACGTCGATGCGCTCGTAGCTTCGTCGCTCCGACACTGGCGGATCTGACGGCTTGGATTGCTCGTCGCTCACAAGAATCGCTTAGCCCCGTTGTGTCCGCGTGTCGACTGTCGTCGGGGGATTCTCCCCCGCGCCCGCTGAAATGTCCCCCGTCGGGGATCACGAAGCGCGTAATTCAGCGTTGGGGCCCCGACCCCAAACAACGCGCTGAACGTTCACCGCACCTCGAGATAGCCGGCGTCGAGGCGATTTTCCTCGGCCGGCCCGCGCCGCACGTCGAGTCGGCGGTTTCCGCTGTAAAGGCCAAAGTACACCCGATACTTACCGGCCCCGAAGTTGGGCTCGAGTGCGAAGTCGTAGCGGTCGGAAATGAAATCGCCAACGCGCCATAGATTGAATGGATACTTCCCGTCCAAAGTGGGGTGGTCGCCGTTGAAGCGTCGTTGGAACCCGTCGATATGAACGAAGGTCTCCCAGCTACCCGTAATCGGCTGGACGACCCGATAGTAGATCACGAACGTGTAGTGGTGCCCGGCCTCGACCGCAGTCACGGGGTGGCCGGCGAGATCGAGCACGTCCCAACCCAGCACGTCGAGCTTGTTGTCTAGGTTGGCGTCGAGTGGGTGGCTCGGCTCTGGCGCTTGCTCGGGAATGAAGCGCTGCAACGGATTGTCGTTGTGGGCGCCGCCGAGTTGATTGGAGACCAGCAGGATCTCGCTCGAGCGCGCGTCGAGCACGGGCAAATTGCGCGCTGGATTCGTGCGCGCGCGGTACAGGCCATTGAGCAAGGCAAGATCGGCGGCACGAATCACGAGCCAGCGCCGTTCCTGAGAGGCGCTGAGCCATGCGAACGCTTGCAGGCCGGTGTCGAACGAGGGCACCGTGCGACCCGCGTAGTAGCTCGCGCTAGATGATCCGGCTCCGAGCATGCCCAGCTCCTCACCCGGCTTTGCGTCGCGACGATACGCCTCGAACACTTGTTTGGGTGAGATCTGCGCGGCAAGCATCGGGTAGTAGCCGAGGCTCAAGCACAACCCGAAGCCGACGCCACAGAACAGCGCTGCTTGGCCGCGCGATAGCCCACCCGCAAGCCACCGTGAAACGTTGCCCGTGAACGCTGATCCGAGCTCGGGGTCGAACACTGTTCGAAAGGCATCGCGCACCAAGGTGAGCAACGACGGCGCCGCCAGCAGCAACGGCAGAGCGCAGGCGACGATCAACGCCGCGGAGCGCGGCGCCGCGCCGAGCGCGTCGACCTGATGCAAGCTTTGCAAACGCTCACCCAAAAAGCCGAGCGCACACAGACCCAGCAGGGCAGCCTCGAGCACCAGGAGCGCGAACTGCAAATTGCCGGCCCATAGCTCGCGCAGCACGCGCGGCCAGGCGCGATACTCGTCTGGCTCGAAGCGGTCGTCCGCGTGGCTCGACCGCTCCTGGAGCAAGAAGAAGAACGCGGCACAGAAGATCAGCGTGCCAGCCTCGAGTAGGCGCTCGGCCGTCGGCTTGAAGCTCTCTGGGAAGTGCGCGTCGACCACGCAGAAGGCGCTCAAGCCCTTTTCCGGAAAGTTCTTGAAGTCGACCAAGAGCAAGATTGCAAGCGCGCACACGACCATCGGCACGGCGCGCGAGGTCTGGGCGCCACGCTCGAAGTCGCGAGCGAATAGCGCCACGGCGATCGCCAATGCTGCCACGGCAGCGAAGGGCATTGAGCCGACGATTGGCTCGGTGATGCCGTACCCGAGCCACGCAACCACCGGTAACATAAGCACAAGCACGCGCAGCGCTGCCTCCCGCTCGCGCGCCGGACCGGCAGCGAGAGGCGGCGGACGGAACAGCCCGCCTAGCGCGACCGGCAACACTGCACTCCAGGGAAACAGCGCGTGGCCCAGTTGCAGGAGCACGCTGTCGAACGTCGGCAAGACGCGCGGTCGGTTGACCACGCTACCGAGCAGCAAAGAAAACGCGCCCCCGGAGACCGGGGCGAGATACAGCGCGCGGCACGCGACGAAGCCAGCGACTACTGCAGTAGCTAAGCTGAGCGCTCCAAGGGCGTCCCCGAAACGCTCGGCGGGAGTGACGCGTGCGGCGCGCAACGCAAACCAGGTCGCGCCCACGCTCAACGCGGGCACAGCAATGCCAATTAGCACGCCCCGCGAAAGCACGGCGCAAGCCATGCCCAGGAGCCCGACACCCAGAAACAGCACGCGCGAAGCGCGGCCCTCACCCGTGCGACGATCGAACACCGCAAGGCCAAGCCCGCACAGAGTAAGAGCCAACGCGGCCATCGTCACGATGTCGCCGAGCATGGTTCGCGCATGCACGAAATAGAGCGGCGTAGTGGCTAGCACGAGCACCGAAAACCAGGCGCTGCGCCGATCCGAAAGCCGCGACACCAAGAGGTAGGTCGCGAACAGGCCGGCAGCACCCCAGATCGCCAGCGGCAAGCGCCCCGCCCATTCATGCAAACCGAACACGCGAAAGCCCGCGGCGATGGACGTGAACGGCAGCTCACCACGCGCGAGCTCGCTGCGAGTCGGCACCTCGTTGTTGCCGCCTTGCACGAGCAGGCTATGGCCGCCGAGCAAATTGACGGCGACCCGCCGCGCCAGCTCAGCAACGTCGCGCTCCGGCGGGTCCCAGATGCCGCTCGAGGCCAACGGAGCGAACAAGCTCAGTGCCGCGACGACAACCGCGAACCAAGCCAGAAGTGACGTCCCGTTCCGGGCCACACGCACGACATGTGGCGATTTCTCGGGACTTTCCTGGTTGCCGGGGGCGTCTGCTCCCGAAGCACCCGCGTTTTCCTCGCTCATCGCCGCTGGCCCGGTCCTACCCGGTGTTGCTTATCGTTGCAACCCGGCAGAAATGGTGGAAGGTCTGCGCGGCGCGCGTGGTCTCGTGACGACAATTGGGCTGTTCGCTGGCCGCGCTTGCTTTCGAAACCCGGACATTAATGCGCTTTGGAACCATCGCCATCGTGGGGCGTTCGAACGTCGGAAAATCGACGTTCTTGAATCGCGTCCTGGGTGAGCCGCTCGCCATCGTCTCGCCGCTGCCGCAAACCACTCGAGACAACGTGCTCGGCGTGGTGCATAGAGACGGCGCGCAGCTCGCCTTCCTCGACACGCCCGGCGTGCATGTGCCGCGCTCCGAGCTCGGACGGCGCATGAACGCCTCTGCGCTCGACGCCGCGCGCACGGCAGACGTGGTCCTGTTCATGACCGACATCTCTGCGCTGACGCCGCCCAAGAAGCACGCCAAAGACAAGAGCGTGCAGGAGCTCGACCAGGAGCTCTTTGCGACGGTGCCCAAGGACGCCGTGGCCGTGCTCGCAGTAAACAAGGTCGACGCGCTGCGGGACAAGAGCAAGCTGTTACCCGTGCTTGTCGCCTACCAAGAGAAACGCAACTTCAGCGCGCTGATCCCAATTAGCGTGAAGTCGGACGACGGCATCGAGCTCGTGCTCGACGCGCTGGTGGCAGCCCTACCCGAGGGTGGGCTCGGTTTCGACGAAGACACGCTTACCGATCGCCCGACTAGCTTCTTCGTGCGCGAATACATCCGTGAGCAGGTCTTGCTGGCCATGCGCGGCGAAATCCCGCATGCGGTCGCCGTGTCCATCGACGAGTTCGCGGAGGGGCCAAAATCATCCTCGATCAAGGCCACCGTCCACGTCGAGAAGGTCGGCCAACGCAAGATCATCATTGGCACTGGCGGGCTGCAGATCAAAGCCATCCGCGTCGGTTCTCAAAAGCGCATTGCCGAGCTGCTCGGGCACAAGGTGCATCTGGAGCTGTTCGTTCGCGTCACCCCGCAGTGGAAGAGCATGCCCAGGCAGCTCGCTGAGCTCGGCTATGAAGCGCCGGTCGGGCTCGGCAAGGTGGAAGCCGCCAAGAAGCCAACTCGCTCGAAGAACAAGAAGCGTTCAGCGCCGAGGGCGAAATGACGCAGATCGTCGCCGTGGTCGGGCGCCCGAATGTGGGCAAGAGCACGCTCTTCAATCGCCTGGTCGGCAAGAAGTTGGCGATCGTCGATGACCAACCGGGTGTGACGCGCGATCGGCACTACGCTCCAGCGCACATCCACGGCCACAACGTGACCTTGGTCGACACCGGCGGCTTCGACCCCACGAGCGGGGATCCGATGCAGCAAGGCATCGCGCGCCACGTGACCGCTGCGATCGAAGAGGCGGACGTGATCGTGTGCGTGCTGGACGGCTCGATGAGCCCGACCGGCCCTGATCGCGAAGCCATCAAGCTGCTCCGCCGCGCGAAAAAGCCCGTGATTTACGTGGCGAACAAGGTAGACACCGCGCGCCACATGCCCGCCGCCAACGAGCTGTACGAGCTCGGCATTCCGGAAATCGTCCCGGTCTCGGCGTTGCACGGTCGCGGCACGGCGGACCTCGCGCTGGCCATCGCCAAGCAGCTACCCAAGCTGAAGCGCGGCGTAGTCGAGGAGCCCGAGCTCGAGGACGAGATCACACCGCGTATCGCCTTCATCGGTCGCCCGAACGCCGGCAAGTCTTCGATGTTCAATCGCCTGACGGGCAGCGAGCGCTCGCTGGTCGACGATCGCCCGGGCACGACTCGCGATCCGGTCGACGCGCGCATCGAGTCTGAGGGGCGCGCGTTCTTGTTGGTCGACACGGCCGGCATTCGCAAGAAAGCGAAGGTCGAACGCGGCGTCGAGCTGATCGCGACGCTGCAGGCGATCCGTTCGATCGAGCGCGCCCAGGTCGTGATCTTGATGTGCGACGCGACCACCGGCGTGCACGAGCAGGACGCGCGTTTGCTCGGCATGTGCCTAGAGCGGCGGCGCGCGGTGATCGTCGGGCTGAACAAGTCTGATCTGCAGAAGAAGGA
>DATCFJ010000984.1:0-9324 GCA_036509605.1 Polyangiaceae bacterium
GGGGGCCGCGCTGGCGGCCTGTTTTTTGATTGGCGCGCCCTTGGCGATTGGCGCGTGACCAGCGACCGGAACTGCCGACGGCGGTGGCGGAACAACCGCTTCTGCTGGCGCCGTGACGGTGGCAGGTGGCTCGACGGCAACCGGAACGGCCGACACTGATGGAGGGACAACTGCACTCGGCGCCGGGCTGGACGCCCCCGCGCTGCTCTCCGGGCCCCCGACTGGGGGTAGCCCGCGCTTCAAACTAAACGCGAGCGCGCCCAACGCAGCCAGCAGCACCGTGCCACCGACCACCGCGATCTTGCGCGAGCTTCTGCGCGGAGTGCTGGTCGTACGGCCCCACGGTGCCGCGGTTCCGGTGCCCGCGGTAGCCACCGGTGCCGCGGTTCCGGTGCCCGCGGTAGCCAGCTGAGTGGCGCTGCTCGCGTCGACGGGGGGCGCTAACTCGAGCGAGCTCGCTGACAATCCCGCTGCTTGAATCGTGCGCGTGATACGGTCGACCGAACCGCGTGCGCGCTTCGGCGCAAAATCAACTAGGGCGTGCGCGAGCGCTGCGATATTCGGGTAGCGCCGCTCGCGATCTTTCTCCAAGCAACGCAAGATCACGAGCTCAACCTCGGGCGGAACATCCGGACGAAAATTTCGGATGGGCGGCGGCGGCTCGATGGCGATTTTCATGCACACCTCCGGCAACGTTTCGCCAGAAAATGGCCCTCTTCCCGTCAGCAGCTCGTACAGGATTACGCCCAAGGCCCAGATATCAGCCCGCGCGTCCACATTGCGCGACGCTGCCATTTGCTCAGGCGGCATGTACAGGGGCGAGCCCATCACCGCTGTGGTGCGGGTCATGTTGGCATCTGCCGAGCCCACCGGCCCGGTTACCTTCGAAATGCCGAAATCCAGCACCTTGATCGAGAGCAGGCCATCCGCTCGACGCACCACGAACAAATTCGCTGGCTTCAGATCGCGATGCACGATGCCGAGCGCGTGCGCCTCAGCGATCGCTTCGCTCGCCTGCAGCAGGAACTCGACCGCCTGCTCCACGGGCAAGGCGCCACGCTGGTGCAGCCACTCGGCGAGGTCCGAGCCCTCCAAATACTCCATCACCATGTAGGGCTCGCCGCCCTCCAAGGTGCCCACGTCCGAGACGCGTGCCACGTGCTCACTCTTGATGCGAACCGCGGCTCGCGCTTCACGAAGGAAGCGCCCCAACACCTCAGCGTTCGCCACAGCCTCGGGCAGCAGGAATTTGATCGCCACCTTCTCGTCGAGGTGAATGTGGTGCGCGGCCACGACCACCCCCATGCCGCCGCGCCCGAGCACGCGTTCTACGCGGTACTTCCCCGCGAGTACCCGACCCTCGGCTATCTCATTTTGCATCGATCGCGACCTGCTCGCCTGCGGCTTTCCGAATTCACCCGGTTGAAGACCAGCATAACGGAGTCATGCGCAGCCACAAGAAGAAGCTCGGGCAGGCGGCGCGAACGCCCTGCGGGCTTCCGGTCAGGGAAGAAAATCGGGTTCTGCCCAGACAAATGGCTGAGGTCGGCGGTCAGCGCTGCGCCATAGATTCGAAATTCGTCGAAGCTGGCAGCGAGCAGGGAAGAGAAGTGCTCCTCTACCGCAACAGCGACATTGAATGCGCCGTCCACATACTTTGTTGGCGGTTCCGAGAGCTGTCGTACGCATGCGACGACCTCTGGCGCTGCGCCCGCTCGACTTCACCATCTCCAAGCCAGCGATCGAGCGCCTCTTGCAGAAAGAAGACCCGGTTTCTGCTCAGTGGGCGAAGGAGCCTTTACCGCCGGTTGGGGGTCCGGGAAGCCGGAACTGGTTCCGGAAAGTAGCGACGTGACATCGCGCCCCACTCGACGCCATCGAACGGAGCGACTACGTTCGCGGGCGCATGAACTTCGCGCGAAGCACCGGGCTGCTCGGCCTCGGTTTGATTTCGTTCTTCATACTTTGGGGTTGTCACGACAACAACTGCGGCCCCGGTGACAGTTGTTATTGCGCGGGTGGCGACAACTGCTTCTTCGACTGCGGCGACCACTGCCATCAAGCATGCACCAGCCTAAAAAACTGCGGCAGTGTGTGCGGCGACGACTGTTCGCTCGACTGCACGAACATGGACACCTGCTCGACCTCTTGTGACAGCCACTGCAGTTTGACTTGTGACCAGATGCAGCAGTGCTCTGCGATCTGCGGGCAGGATTGCCAGGTGAGCTGCAGCAACTTGACCGACTGCGAAGCACGCGTTGGCGCCGGCAGCCACGTCGATTGCAACAGCCTTTCGCATTGCCGAGTTTGGTGTTCCGGAGCCTGCACGGTCACCTGCCAAGGCTTGAACCCGGGCGATTGCGACGTGACCTGCTCCGATGGGAGCGCCCCGACGACCTGCCCCGGCGGCCTCGCCTGTGGAGCTTGCACACCATGACCGGTAACCGTCTGCGCCTCGCGCTCTGCATTGGGCTCACGCTGGCCTCGTGGCTTGGCGCGTCGTCCGCTCGGGCCGAATCGACCATCAAGCACCCGGGCGAACACACCAACTATTCATTCGAAGCCGAGCCACATTTGATCTTGGCTCCGCTCGACCCGCCCTACAACGGTCGCGGCACCGGTCTCGGCCTCGGCGTTCGCGGCACCATCCAAATTTTGCCCCAAGGCTTCATCCCCAAAATCAATGACTCGGTCGGCATCGGCTTCGGGCTCGACTGGGTGCACTACGCGCAGGACTACAACGCCCGCGGCTACTGCACGCGCTACGAGACGCTCGTGGCCACTCGCGTGTGCACGGAGGTCAACGGCGGCGGGTTCGATCGCAACTACTTCTTCTTACCCGTCGTGTTGCAGTGGAATTTCTGGCTCGACCGGCACTGGTCTGCGTTCGCAGAGCCCGGCTTCGCATTCGTGTTCCACGACCACGGCACGTTCAATTTCGAGCCCTTCGTCATGTACTTGGGCGGCCGCTACCTCTTCAACGATCGCATTGCGCTCACCCTGCGCGTCGGTTACCCGACGTTCTCACTCGGCACGTCGTTCCTGTTCTAGGGACTGAGCTCGGCGGCTGCGCCTTCACAAGCGGCTACAGCGGCTACCCCTCGAGGCGCGAGCTCAATCGCCGATAGAGCTCCACCGAAGCGTCGATCTCCGCCTTTCGAATGGAAACACTCTCGACGTTGATGCCGATTGGCAATTGCTTTTCGCGCGCGTAGTCCTGCACGTCGCTGAATACGCTCTCGCACAGGTCGATGGAGCGCTCCAGCGTGTCGGTAGCATGTCGCAGCTCGTTCTCTAGCCATCGCGGGAACGAGATACCGAGCCACTTCATGAACTCGAGCGTGCGCACCGAGCCGCACGGCGAGAACGTGAGCACGACGGGGACGGGCGAGCGGCCGCACGCCTGCAATGACAGCGCGTAGTCGGAGAGCAGTGACCTCGTCGAAGCAGAGTCGTAGACCGATTGAGTGATGAAGAAGCGGCAGCCGCGGTCTTGTTTGTCGAGCATCCGCTGGTGCTCGTTCTCCTTCGCGACGTGCCGCTCCGCTATGGCGATTCCGCCGAGAACCAGGTTGGGAGCAGCGCGCGCGAGCTCGTACGCCTCGTCCAGCGGCAAACCCGGGCTGTACGACCGACCACGTGGTGCGCCGACGAAGACGCTGAGGCTCCGGCCGGCCGCTGCGCGCACCGTATCGAGCCAGGTCGAGAACACTTCGCGCGGATGTGCGCCCACGCACCGGTACACGATCTTCGGAATCGCGAGGTCGCCAAGCACGTCGCGCGCGTAAACCCCAGGGTCGAAAGTGGGTAGGAACGGGAACGGGCGTGCCTGGCCGCCGCGTCCCGGCTCGTCCTGGATATCGTAGACGACCAAGCCGTCCGGCGCGAGCAGACGAAGTCTGGCTACCTGTTGAGCTGCGATCTCACGCAGGCGCTCGGGGTCCGACGCTAGCTTCGGCGGCGCGATTCCGTAGAGACGAATCCCGGTGAGACCACCGTCCAGTTTCTCGAAAAGCGCATTCAAGGTGACGCTGGTACCATTGAGACCGTAAGGAGTCGCGCTCGCGCGATCGGCATCAGCGGATCCTTCTGGGGTGCCAACGTACCGGCGTTCAGCTGCGAAGGCCAGGGGCGCGTAGCGCCTCGCAAGGCCTTCGTGTTTCCCTCGTGTGGGGCGACGTTCGATTTCCAGGTGGGCGAGACGTTGCACGTAACGACTATCGCTCAAACCCCCGCCGACGACCCGAAGGCTGCCTGCAGGAGCAGTGAGGTTCGAATTGATTCGCCGCAACGCTTCAGCGCGGTGGCAACGGCCAACCCCACGATCGGTTTCGTAAACAACCCGGTGCTGTTCAGCGACAACGTCGTTAATGCTGGATCCTGCTCGGGGCACCGCCTGTTCAGCGTCGTGCCGCTCGGTGGGTTCCCGGGCGCGCCCGGCGGGCCGACTCCGGGCCAGGTGCCGCCCCTCGTGGCCGTACGCTCTGCAACTCTGTTCGCGCCGGATGCTGGCGCCTGCGGTGATGGCTTCCCGGCCCCGGGCGTGTGCGCAGACCAATTCGTCGTGCGGGTCAGTCGTGAATGAGTGATGCGCCACCTCTGCTGCGCGCCGCCGCGCCGGCCGCCGGCAAGGTGACGCTTTGGGTCGCCGGCGCCGCGCTGGCCGTGTTCGTCTTGCTTCCGCAGAGCACGCGCTACGTTCAAGCGCGTGATGGGCGGCAGCGTCCGATGCGATGGCTGCAAACAAGGATCAACGTCCAGGTCGCCTCGCCTACGCCAGGCGTTGGTCTCTCCGAGGAAGACGCCGTGCAGGCAGTCCACCAAGCGGCGCTCGGTTGGGCGGCGCGGGGCTCCGGAGGCCGGAGAAGCCTCGCTGAGTCGCGCGCGTTTCCGCTAAGTTAGGAATCTATCTTGTCGATGCTCCTCAGCCACCGGCTCCTTTTTGACTCAGTGCGAGTTTCACTCACAGCGTCGATTTATGCGCGCAGCTCCTGCTCGATGCACGCGCTAGACTGCGGTCACAAAACAGCGAACCCCGTGGCGCCGAGGCTGGCGCTTCTGGCGACGCCTGGCTTTTAGGGTGATTCGATGTGGAACCGGTTCCGGAGCAAAAGTAGCACAATTGTCGCGCAATTCCTCGGTGCCGGGCTGGCGCTGAGCAGCTTGGGCTTGTTTGCTTTGAGCTGCGACTCTGGCGGCAGCTCGCCGGGCGGCACGAGTGGCGGAACGACTGGCTCGGGCGGGTCGAGCGGGGCAACGGGCGGCGCTCCTGCGCAGTGCGCCGTGGCGTGCGGCTCGACGCAAACTTGCACGAACGGCGCGTGTACGTGCTCAGGAGGGCTTAGCCCCTGCGGTCAGTCCTGCGTGAACCTGGCGGCAGACGGGGCCAACTGTGGGGCCTGTGGCACGGCGTGTACGGCGGCCGCACCGTTTTGCTCGAGCGCGATGTGCACGACGGTCTGCCCGACCGGAACCACGACCTGCAGCGGTGCGTGCGTGAACCCGCTGACTGACGCCTCTCACTGCGGCAACTGCACGACGGTCTGCGCGGCCGGCCAGGCCTGCACCTCGGGGGCGTGCGTCACGATCGTCACAGGGGGCGGCGGCGCGAGCGGTTCCGGTGGCGCGAGCGGTTCCGGTGGCGCGAGCGGTTCCGGCGGCGCGAGCGGTTCCGGCGCTGCTGGTGCTGGCGGTGGCGCTGCGGGCGACACCGGGCGGCCACCGGGTTGTCCCGCGACAACAGCCTTGCTGTCCGACTTCGAAGAGGGCTCTGGCGTGCTGGTGAAGCAGGGCGGCCGGACCGGCTGGTGGTACGTCTACGCGGACACGGCGTCGGGCACGCAAACCCCCGCCGCTTCCACGGGCCCAATCGCTGCGACTCTGTTGCCCGCGAGCGACACACCGCCGCCGGCCATGTGCAGCAAGTATGCGATGCACTCGACGGCCAGCGGGCACGCCATGTACGCCGGCTTCGGTGCCACGTTCGTGCCCGGCGCAACGCCGGCGGCAAAGACGCCGCTCAGTCTCGCGGCTTACACGGGCATCAGCTTCAGGATCAAGTCCGGTTCTGGCACTCCGCCACCGCTATGGTTCGAGATCTTGAACAAGGAGACGCAACCGGTCGACGGCGGCGGCACCGCGACGAACGACGCTGTCGACATGTACAACACGCGCGGGCGCTTGCTGTCGGGCATCACTTCTTCTTGGCAAACCATCACAGTCCCTTTTGCGACGCTTGGACCGCGCTACCTGCCGGGAGGTTGCGATAGCGGAGTGTTCTGCGAAGCGCCGTCTTTCAATCCTGCGAGCGCCTTGGGCTTTCAGTTCTCGGTCTATGACCAATTCAGCACCGCGGGAGCCTACGATCTGTGGATCGACGACGTGACCCTGACCACGGGCGACGCGGGCCTGCCCACCGTGCCGGCCAACGGGGCCAAGTATCCGTTTCCGCTCGACCGGCCGATGGCCAATGGGTGCTTGAAGCCGAGCGGCGCAACCGGCAAAGCCTTGGTCGAAGCCTTCACTCTCTGGAAGTCGACGTTCGTGACTGCTGACGGCAGCAACTTCCGGGTCAAGTTCGACGACCCGAGCGCAACGGTGTCCGAAGGCATCGCCTACGGCATGTTGATTTCGGTGTTCATGGACGACAAGGCCTTGTTCGACGGCCTGTGGGGCTATTGGAAAGCGCACGCCTCTGCCGACAGCCTGCTCATGACGTGGAAGGTGCCGGGCGGGAACGGTTCAGCCATCGACGCGGACGAAGACGCAGCGTTCGCGTTAATCCAGGCCGACAAGCAGTGGGGCGGGACCTACCTCACGGACGCCAAATCGATCTTGGGCCAGATCCGGGGCAAGGAGCTGGACGCGGGTACCTACGCGGTGCGCCCCGGCAACTCGTTCGGCACCAATGCATCGGACCTGACGAACCCGTCGTACTTCGCGCCGGCGTTCTACCGAGTTTTCGCCGGGGTCGATACGGCCGGCGCGGCCGCGTGGAACGGCGCCGCCAGCTCCGTGTACACGTACTTGAACAACATCTCGGGCTCGAACGGGCTCGTGCCCGCCTGGTGCACGAACTCGTGCGGCAGCCGCGGCGGCGGCGGTTACGCCGACGCCGACAAGTACCAGTACGACTCGCATCGCACGCCCTGGCGCATCGCGCTCGACGCGTGCTGGAACGGCAACGCCGACGCCAAGGCGTACGTGACGAAGACCACCAACTTCTTCACTTCCAAGTCCGGCACCACGGCGGGCCTCGGGTCGCTCTCGGATCGCTATAACGGCGACGGCTCGGTATGCACGGCGTGCTCGGTCATGGCGAAGGAGAATTCGATGTCACTGATCGGCGCAGTCACGGTGGGCGCAATGGCCACGGGCAACGCCAGCAACCAGGCATTCATCGACCGCGGCTGGCACTTCTTGCTCGACGGCGCCTACACCGCCGACCCCACCTTCCGCGCCGGCGCCACCGCAGCTTACACCTACTACAACGCTACCGTGGGGCTACTCACCGCGCTCACGCTGAGCGGAAACTTCGTCAACCTCTGAAGGCGCGCACGCGCTGCAATCGTCTAGCAGCGTAGCGCGCTAGTAGAAGAGTTTAGAGCCGCCGGGTGATTGAACCCTCCGAAACTTCGCGGGGGGTCTGCCCGGCTGCATCGCGAGCAGGGTGTCCTTGTTCAGCGGTCGCACGGTGACTCTTTCGCCTGGTGCCTTCTCGAAATCTAACTGCTCGTGGTCGGTGAGGTTGAGATCGAGGCGCACTCGAAAGAATTCTTGCCCGCCCGAGCGCGAAATGAAGACCCCATCGGCGGTGAGCTCGATCTCTGCTGCACTCGCTTCCGCGAGAGCCTCGCCCCGGGAGCCTTCGCGTTCGGCGACGGGCAACGGCTCGACAAAAGTGCGTTCGATGAACATCAGCAACTCGCTAGTGATAACCAGCTTGTACGTACCTACGACTTCTGCGAATCGAAACGTCATTTATGCCTCTGAACTGCGAGCGCCTACCTAGGGTAGCAACGCGCCGCGACCCAGTTTGTGACCTGAAGACGTTCTGCGGATAGCGGTCAACGCTCGCGCACTGATGTCACTCGCCACCCTGATGGGGCCACCTCGGCGCCAGAGTCATGGCGCCAGGTGGAGAGCTCGAACGACCGTCAGCATGTCGTCGAACATGGCGAGCCACTCGTTGGCATCGCGAGGACAAGATGCTCGCGGCGCGGCTCAGCTCACTCTGCCCACATCCGAAAACCCGATGACGCCTCCACGACGCCACCCCTTCCCAGCCAACCAAGTCCTAGCCCTGACAATGGGCACTTCCTGTGGTTTTTCTAACGCAACACCGCGCGGGACGAGCGGCAACATCCGGCTCGCCTGAAGCTCGCAGGGCGCGCGGCCGCCGAGCTCTTGGAAGCCGTTGAAGTGCGGAGCTGAGGAATACGGATCGATTTTCGCGGCACCCGCGGCGCGGTGTTTCCGAAAATTGTTCAACACGTAGGCGAGCGCGTTGCGCACCACCCGCGGTGACTTCAATTCCCGAGAAAAAAAGCGATCCGCCCACACCTTGCCACTGCGATTCACGAGCGCGTTGACCGCTCGCGCCACGCGAATCGCCAACCCCTGCATTCCCCGCGAGAGCGCGAACTTGCTGCTCGCTTCCACGATCAGGTGCACGTGGTCTCCTTGCACGGAGAACTGAGTAATTCGAAAATCATTTCGAGCGCGCGTGGCCTTGGCGAGCGCGTTGCGGATGGTGGGGAACACGAATTGGCTGCGCAGGGGCTTGAATTTGCTGCGCAACACGACATGGACCGGGTGCGGAGACGAGTGCGCTTCGCGCGCACGGTGCCGAACCGCGCGCCGACCTGTTCCAGGTTTGCGGCCCGCACCTTCGCGAAAGCCCCCACGGCCCACTGTTTTGGGCGAGCGCGCGAGTGGAAGATCGAGCTGAGCTGGACGCCGTCGCTTCTTGGAAACTCGAGCCATATTCTTCGACAGCATAGCACATCTTAGATTAGGGCACTAATAGTCGCATCATCTCATCTCATCATCGAAGTCGCAGCGGAGAGCTGTTCAAGGAAATTTTCGATATCACGTTCGACCTCCAGCTTCTGTTCGTGCACCAAACGAAGTGAGCAGCATCACATGCCTTCTGCACGCTTCGACCACACCCGGAGCGACGTGAAGAGCTTCAGCGGAGAGAGCCTCGCGGACCTGCTCTGGCGTCCGGCTTCGAATCCGATGACGCTTCAGTAACGACCCGAGTTTTGCGAGACTAAGCCGTCTCGCGAGTTCGGGTGTCGGAGCCTTTTCCAGCAAATCCCA
>DATCFJ010000985.1:0-7521 GCA_036509605.1 Polyangiaceae bacterium
ACGGGCTCAGCAACTCGAGCCTTGACCCCGTCAAGGTCGACGCAGCGGCGGCGCAAGTCGCTGAGGCGTGCGCCGCAGCGCGCGCTGCAACGGCGGACGCGCTAAACCAGCTGCACGCCACGCTCACCCCAGCTCAGCGAGCCGCGCTGGTCGACAAGCTCGAGTCGCACTGGGCGGTTTGGCAACGCTCGAACGCCGAAGAGCAAAGGGAAGTGACCGCAGACGAAGGGCACCTCGCGGTGCTAACGGTCGACTTGAAGCTCACCCCTGATCAAGTCGAAAAGACCCGCGCCCGCCTGGACAGCAATATGAAATCTGTCCCGCGCGTCGATTCACGGCAAGTGGCTGCACGCCTGAAAGCATTCGGCGACGCGTTTCAGAGTGACCAGTTCGACGCCAAGACCTACAGCGCGCTGGCGAGCGGTGAAGACGGCGCCGACGCCCGTTTGGCTGGTTGGGGCGCAGCCTACTTGGCGCACTTCGTCGAAGCCGTCAGCCCAGTGCTGGACGCGCAGCAGCGCGGGACTCTCGCACAGCGGCTCCGGGACCATGCTGCCCACGACCCGAGCGCGCAGGTGAATCAGTGAGCCGGCCGCACTCGATGACGGCACTTCGCGCGCTCGCTGGGGCGCTAGGTCTTGGCGCCCTGGCTGCCCTGAGCGCCGGCTGCACTGTAGGCCTTACCGGCGCAGACTATCCACCAGGCGACTATCCTCCCGGCGAGTACCCGGTGGGGGCTTACGACAACTACCCGCCTGACGCTTACATCGCGACCGCCGAGCCCGTCTACTTCGACGGACACGCTTCGTATTGGTACGGCAACCGTTGGTACTACCGAGACGGCGGCCGCTGGAACCACTACGACCACGAGCCGGCGGAGCTCTACCAAAGGCGCAGGGCCGCACCGATCGTGCGGCGCAGCTATGAACCTTACCATGGGCACGCCGTCGCACACCCGAGCTCTCATAGCGGACATAGCGGACATAGCGGACATAGCGATGGCGGACACGGGCACCGTTAAGGAGCAGCTCCGCGCAGCCAAGGCCGGGCAGAGCCCAATTCCTCGATGAGTGAACAACCACCGAACCCAGCTCGCGCCCCGCAGACCCGCGCGACCATCAATCCGCGAAAGATCGTACGGGACGTCATCGTCATCGGGGCATCAGCGGGAGGGCACGCTGCCGTGGTCGAGATTCTGAGTCGCCTTCCGGCGAACCTGCCAGCGTTCATTGGAGTGGTGATTCATCGCGGCGCCGTCTCGAATGC
Source organism: Polyangiaceae bacterium (assembly GCA_036509605.1). Lineage (GTDB taxonomy): Bacteria > Myxococcota_A > Polyangia > Polyangiales > Polyangiaceae > PMG-095. Next base: position 1,267 of record DATCFJ010000985.1, read on the forward strand.
GAACTGGTCAGTCTCACTGGGGCACAAGACAACACTGAAGGTCGTGGAGCCTGCCAACGGTGACTTGCTGATGCGCGGCGTGGTCTATATCGCGCCCAGCGATTGCCACATGACATTCGCCGACGACCGCGTCTCACTGGACCAGGGATCCAAAGAGCACTTCACGCGCCCTGCAGTCGACCCACTCTTTATCTCTGCGGCACGCGCGTACGGTGAGCGGGTGGTCGCGGTCGTCCTTACTGGCGGCGGACATGACGGGATGCAGGGTCTGTTGCACGTCACCAGCGCGGGAGGCTTGTCCTTGGTGCAGAAGCCGTCGGAGGCCGAACACACTTCGATGCCTGAGTACGCGATTGCACACGATCACGTCCGCGCGGCGCTCAGCGTCGACGAGATCGGCGATGCGCTCGCCCTCCTCGCGCTAGGCCGTGACGTCAGCGTTGAAGCGACCGAGCAGATAGCGCAACGCCGCGCGCCGTCCACGCTCGCCTAAGTCAGAGATTCGACGGTATAGGCGTCGAGCAGGCGCATTTGTGCCTCGCTATTGCGCGGCTCTTTGGCGACAGTGGCGCAAAGCTGGGCTTGCAGCGCATTGAAAGCGGCAGCAGGGTGCCGTCATATGCTCCAAGATTTCATCGCCCTGAACCGAGAAGAAATCATCGCGCGCGCTAGGCTTCGGGTGAGCAGCAGGGCTGCGCCTAAGCCGAGCGACACGCGTTTGGAGCACGGTGTTCCCATCCTTCTAACTCAAATCGTAGAGGCACTTGCGACGGCGCGAGCGCCTCATCTAGTCGGAGCAAAGTCTCCGACTCAGATCAGCGACACCGCCGCGCTGCATGGCCAAGAGTTGCTGAAGGACGGGCTGACAGTAGCTCAGGTCGTAAACTGTTACGGCGATGTCTGTCAGGTCGTGACTGAGCTGGCGGGTGAGGCAACCATCGCCATCAGCCCGCAGGAGTATCACGTATTCAACAATTGCTTGGACGAGGCCGTCGCGGGGGCGGTGACGGCGTACGGGCAGCAGCGCGAGCGAGACCTCGTCTACGAAGGCACGGAGCGTCTCGGCGTGTTGGCGCACGAAATGCGCAATCTGCTGAACACCATGACTCTTGCGTTCGGCGTCATCAGGGACGGGAAGGTCGGGCTAGGTGGAAGCACGGGCGCGATGCTGGCTCGCAGCATGTCCGGACTGTGCGCGCTCGTAGACCGTTCGGTGGACGAGGTTCGTTCAGCAGCGGACAAGCCGAAACTTCAACCGATATCGATGGTCGAATTCATGGAAGAAATGCAGATCAGCGGCGCGGTGCATGCCGAGGGATACGGCCGGCAGCTGATCGTGCATCCGGTGGAGCGTGACCTGATCATCGAAGGTGACTGGCATTTACTCGCCTCCGCGGTCTCGAACCTTCTTCAAAACGCATTCAAGTTCAGCCGCCCCCGCGGGTGTGTGTCGCTCAGCACGCATGTCACTGCAGACCGCGTCCAGATCGAGGTCAGCGATGAGTGCGGCGGGCTTCCTCTCGGCAAAGCAGAAGATCTGTTTCGCCCGTTCGTTCAGGGAGGCACCGATCACTCGGGCCTCGGGCTCGGCCTTACCATTGCGCGGAGCGCAGCACGCGCGAACTCAGGAGACATCCTTGTTCGCGATATTCCTGGTACCGGCTGTGTCTTCACCATCGACCTGCCACGCGGCGCCGACATTCCTGCGTCGCTCGCGGTCTAAGCGGCTAGCTACACGGTAACCGGAGTGTGCTAGGGAGCTGGGACACATGAATGCGTCGACGCTTCGCCGATGAGCGCGGTCCAAAACACAGCCGCGAAGCATAGCAAAGTGCTCGTCGTCGACGACGACCCCAATGCTGCCGAGCTGGTCGGTGCGCTGCTCGAGCTACAGGGGCACGAGGTTTTTACCGCTCAGTCGCCCGTGGAGGCGCTCAGCTTGGCGGCGCGCGTCGGGCCGGAGATCGCGTTTCTGGACATCGGCTTGCCGAAAATGACTGGCTTCGAGCTAGCCGATGCCATTCGGCGATTGCCGGGTATGAACGCGTGTAGGTTCGTGGCGATCACCGGTTTCGACGACAGCGACGACGAGCATCGCGCTAAAGTTTCTGGGTTCGAGGCCCGTCTCCTGAAGCCGATTGCGATGGAAACGCTGGTTCGCGCAGTGATCGGACCGCTTCCGAAACGTTATCGGCACGCACCGTGCAACTCTCACTAAGCGATCAGTTTCGCCGTTTGTCGGCCCAAGTAGCGGATCCACTCGGCAAAGGTCAAGCAACCGGTGCCGCGAAATGTCTCGTTTCGAATACACTCAGTGACGCCGTGCGAATCAGAGCGTAGGTTGGGCGTCCACTGAAACGCAGCCAGCAATGACCGGCGCGACCCCCGACTACGCAGAGCTCGCGCAGCGCCTGCTGACGCACGATAGCGCTCTGTTCAGCACGGCGGCAGAGTGCGCCGCCGCCGTAAGCAACGTCAATCAGCGGTTGCATCATCGCTTGGCGCCGTTGGTCGGGGTCACCGGAATGCGCGCGCTGTTCGCGCGCAGCGTCAAGCTGACCTGCGTGCAACACCCAGCATTGTCGGCGCTTCGCAGCCCAGAGTTCGGCGACAACGCCGGCATCGCCGAGCCGCTGGTCGAGCTTCTGAGCAAACTGGAGTACGGCGTCGCCCGGGCAGCCGCCACGGCGCTGTACACGAATTTCCTTGGCCTCACCAGCACCTTGATTGGTGAGCGCCTAGTGTTGCTGGTACTACAACGCGCGTTCCCGAAGCTCGACGTGACCGCGAAGCAGGAGTCTGAGTCATGAACGGTAGAGTTCCCATTCGCGCGCTGCCCTCGGGCGTTCCCGGCTTCGACGACGTGCTCGGCGGAGGGATTCCGGAATTCTCTTTGACCTTGATCGTCGGCGGCCCGGGCTGCGGCAAGACCACGCTTGGCCACCAGCTCATGTTCGCGAACGCGACGCGCGAGCGCAAGGCGCTGTTCTTCAGCATCATCGGCGAACCGCCGATTAAGGTGCTCCGCTACCAGCAGCAGTTCAGCTTCTTCGATCCGACCAAGATAGACGAGTCGATCCGTTTCATCCACCTGGGACAAGACGCCGAAGATGGCGGGCTCGCGAAAGTGCTCGAGCGCATCACCCACGAGGTTGACGAGTCCAACCCTGGAATCGTAGTGGTCGATTCCTTTCGCTCGATGATGCGGCAAACGCTCCAGACGCCGACCGGAGAGATGGCCTTGCAAGACTTCATGCAGCGCCTCGCGCTGCACCTGACCAGCTGCCAGGCCACCACCTTTCTGCTCGGCGAGTACAGCGACAACGAATACGACAGCTCGGTCTTCACCGTCGCTGACGGCATCGTTTGGCTTCAGCAAGCGGTGGACCGGAACTCCGTGGTTCGAAAGCTGCGCGTACAAAAGATGCGTGGCCAGGCTCAAATCCCGGGCCTGCACACGATGCGTATCAACGACGACGGCCTGCGAATTTTCCCGCGCATACTCAAGCCAGAGCAGGCCATCGAATCCCATCGTCCTGTAGATGAGCGCGTCACGACGGGCGTGACGGCGCTCGACGAAATGACCGGTGGCGGAATTCCGCGCGGCTACGCCGTGCTGGTGGCGGGGCCGTCCGGCTCCGGCAAGACGATCCTCGCCAACCAGTTCATTCTGGCTGGCGCCGAGCGCGGCGAGCCCGGCGTGATCGCGGTGTTCGAGAAAAGGCCCAATGACTACACGGCGACATCCGCCCACGGTGACGTGCTTGACGGCTTGGTTGCCGAGAAGAAAGTCGAGATCCTTTATCTAAGGCCGCTCGATTTATCGATCGACGAGACTCTAACCGCGCTTCGCGAGGCCGTCGTGCGTATCGGCGCCAAGCGCGCCGTGATCGATTCGTTGTCCGGTTTGGAGCTCGCGCTGGCACCGACGTTTCGGGAAGACTTCAGGGAGTCCCTGTATCGGATGGTGGGCGCCCTGACGGGCATGGGCGTTACTGTCATGTCGACCGTAGAGATGCCTGATTCTTACACTAGCCTTCAGTTCAGTCCGCACGGCATCGCGTTCCTGAATGACGCCATCATCATTCAGCGCTACCTTGAAATCGACGGCGCGCTCTCGCGTGCGCTGTCAGTGGTGAAGGTGCGCGGTAGCGCGCACAGCAAAGAGCTAAGGCAGTACGCGATCAGCCCGAACGGGGAGATCGCGATCGGTAAGGCACTGAAGGGTTACCAAGGTCTCCTCACGGGTTCGCCCACCAGCACGGAGAATCAGGATGCAGCCGGACGACCGCTTTCCAGAGACACCTAGCCAGCCACGCGCAAGCGTGCTGAGGGATCAGCTCGAAGCGAATCAACAGCTGGTCTTGGCCGCGCTGCGCGCGCAGGAGGACGCGGAAGCCGCTCGTTCGGGTCGGGTCACGGCGGAAGTCGAGAGTGACGCGCTCCGGGCGGCAGCGCAGTTTCGCGAGAGGCTGCTCGGCATCATCGGACATGACCTGCGCAATCCCTTGAACAGCATCGTCGTTGCCGCGCAGTTGCTGGCTGAAGGAAACAACCTTCCGGGGCGGGGCGCGTGGCTCGCAAGCCGTATCATCGAGAGCGGCCAGCGCATGGGGCGGATGATTGACCAGCTCGCCAACTTCACGCGCGCCCGTTCGGGTGGTGGCTTCGAGCTCGCGTTGGTGCCCTGCGACCTCGCGCACATCTGTCGCGACGTGATCGATGAGCTCCAGCTCGGCTCGACCCGGCAGATTCGCCTTGCGATCGAGGGCAACGTTTGCGGAACGTGGGACCGAGACCGAATTGCCGAGGTCCTGTCAAACCTCATTAGCAATGCGCTAGACCACGCGGCGACCAGCACGGCGGTGCTCGTACGCGCGCGTGAGGACAACGGCTGGGTTGTCGCCGAGGTGGAGAACGAGGGCGCGAGCATTGCGCCGGACCTCGTCGACTCGATCTTCAATGCTTTCCGGCGTACGCGCGCGGACGTTCAGCGGGAAGCGGGGCACCTGGGCCTCGGCCTGTACATCAGCCGAGAGATCGCGCTCGCGCATGGTGGCTCGCTCGAAGTAGAGTCGGCAACGGGCAGAACGACGTTCACGTTGCGCGTTCCCCGCGTCCCTCCGACGTGAGCGACGGCGCGGGTCCGTAATAATCCGGCAAGTCGCGTCCCTTCAAATGAATCACACGTGTGAGGTTCATTTCTGTTTTGCGAAATCGCACCGTGCTTGCGCCTCGACTTCCCCGAGCGCGGCTTGTACGGTACGCGCGATCGCGGGCCTGATAACGAGTCCGCCGTCCGGTCACATTCTGTCATGGTTTCAACTAGCTCTCTTCGCGACGGACAACTGAGGCTCGCTTCCCTGCGACGGCGTCACGCCTGGCGCCGCGCGGTCGCACTAACGTACCTGCTGCTGCTGGCCGGAGCGCTGCTCTTGCCGCGCTCAGCGCAGGCTTACCCGTGGATGATTCGCCACGACTACACCGGTTGTGCGACCTGCCACGTCGACCCAAGCGGCGGCGGCGTGCTGACCGCGTACGGCTCGGCTCAAGGGGATATTTTGCTTCGCACGCGCTACGGCGCGAGCGCGGCAGATCCGGACGAGACACCGTCCGCCGGATTCCTGTGGGGCGCGGTGAAGCCGCCGGATTGGTTCCTGCCGAGTGGCAGCTTTCGGTCACTGATCCTGGCCGACAAAGTTGGCACCGCCGGCTTCGGGGGACAATTGGTCCTGATGCAAGCCGATCTTCGGGCGGCCATCGTGAAGGGCGGGTTTCGGGCCTATGGCAGCGTCGGCGCCGTCAATGTCTCCGGCTCTGCTGCCTCGGTCAGCGGCGGCCTCGTCTCGCGGCAATACTGGGTCGGTTGGTCGTTTGCAGACGACGCGCTGCTGCTGCGCGCTGGGCGTATCGATCCGCCCTTCGGCATTCGTCAGATCGAGCACGTCTTTTTCGTTCGCGTGGCGACGCGCACGGATCTGAACGACACGCAGCAACACGGCGTGTCGCTCGCGTACAGCGGAGGCCTGCTGCGCGGGGAGATCATGGCTATCGCCGGAAACTATCAGATCTCGCCGGATGTTTACCGCGAGCGCGGCTACTCGGGATATGCGGAGATCGCGCCGCTCTCGAATGCTGCGTTCGGGGTCAGCAGCCTCGTGACTCACGCGGCGAGGGATGGGACTTTGCGAGTGCCGAACACGCGTCAGGCGCACGGTGTGTTTACGCGCTGGTCACCCGTTCGCCCACTCGTGC
>DATCFJ010000986.1:0-22213 GCA_036509605.1 Polyangiaceae bacterium
CGAAGGGTTGCTGCGAGCGGGCGCCTCGCCACGCGGAACCATTGGCCTCGCGATGGCCGCGCGCGCAACGGCGTTCCTCCAGCACCGTGGCTACGTGATCCCGCAAGACGTGAAGGACGTCGCGCCGGACGTGCTCCGCCATCGTCTAGCGCTGAGCTTCGAGGCCGAGGCGAGCGGCGTCGACGGCGATGAGATCGTTCAACGTGTGCTGCAAACCGTGGTTTCCCCATGAAAACCCAGACAAAACCCAACCAGAGCCCGGCACAACGGCTTGCCGAGCGGGTGCGCCGCATTGCCATCGGCACGCGGCGGCTGAGCTCGGAGGCGTTCAATGGAGGTGTCCAGTCGCGCTTCCGCGGCCGAGGCATGGACTTCGACGAGGTCCGCGAATACGAGCCAGGTGACGACGTGCGATCCATCGATTGGAGCGCGACGGCCCGCGCGGGGCACACGTTCGTCAAGAAATATCGCGAAGAGCGACAGCTCACCGTGATCTTCGTGGTTGACCTCAGTGCCTCGGGTTCTTTGGGCGCTGGTGAAGCGACGAAACGAGAACAGGCCGTCGAAATGGCCAGCGTGCTCGCGCTGGCGTCGGTTCACAGCGATCATCGCGTCGGGCTCGTCACCTTTACGGACGGTGTCGAGTCGTTCGTGCCGCCGGCGCGCGGGCGCAGGCATGCGTTTCGACTCGTCAACGATTTGGTGGCGTTCGAACCGAAGGGGCGTGGCACAAACCTAGCGCTCGCGCTCCGTTTCGTGCGCGAACACCTCAATCGGCGCGCGGTGATCGTGGTTCTATCGGACTTTCTGCTGGGCCGAGCTGGCCTGGAGCAAGCGCGACCCGAGCTTCGCGCCCTCAGCCAACGCCATGACGTGGTCGCGATTCGCATCGGCGATCGCCTCGACCGGCAGCTGCCCGCTGTCGGGTTACTGACGCTAGAGGACGCTGAAACCGGTGAGGTCGTCGAGGTCGACACCGGCAGCGCCAAACAGCGGGCACGTATCGAGGCCATCGCACACGACACGGATGAGCACATTCGCGGGCTTGTTCGCCGCGCGCATGTCGATCTGCTCGAGGTCGACACGCTCAAGCCCTATCTCGGTCCGCTAATCGGTTTCTTCAGAGCGCGGGGAGGCAGAGGATGACTCAGCAAAGCGTAAAGCGACTTGTCGCAGGGGTGGGCGCCTCGTTAACTGCCGTTGCCTGGCCGGTCCTGGCGCTGGCGGCTCCGAGGTCGGTCCCCGCAAGTGGCGACGACATTCGCGACATAAGGCCGCTAATCTCGATCCCGCCGTGGTGGTATTGGCTGGTGGCCGGGGTCGCCGCGGCGCTGATTGTAGCGCTGGTTTTCGCGGGCATTCGCTATTGGCGGCGCCGCTCGCTGCGAGCATTGACGCCGGAACAACGCGCATTGCAAGCGCTGACTGCGGCCGAGGCGCTGGCCCGGGGCGGGCAGTGCCGGGAGTGGGCGGAGATCGTCGCGCAAACGCTGCGCCTGGCGCTCGCGACACGCCTTGGACAGGACGCTTGCCCGGAAACCACGAGTGAGCTCGCGGCCGTTGATTGGTCGAAGCTCCCATTGGGCGCGACCGTCGATGCGCCGCGTTTGGTCGAGCTGTTGACGACTTGCGATCTGACACGTTTTGCGCTCGGCCGACTCGACCCGAGCGCACTGCTCGTCGAAACACAATCGGCGCGCGAATGGATCACGCGACTCTTCGCGGCGCCTGAAGCCACTCGAGCTGAAGTCAAAGCCACTCCAATAGAGGCCAGCCCATGATTCACTTTCAACATCCCGCCGTCCTGCTCTTGCTGCTCCCACTCGTGGTGTTCGCGTGGTGGCTGGGCAGATCCGGGCGTCCAAGCGCCGTCGCGCACTCGAATACGGAGCTGGTGCGTGAGCTCGCCAAGACCCGACGCACGCGCTGGGGGCGTATTTTGCCGCTCCTGCGCTGGATCAGTGGCGCGTTGTTCGTCGTGGCGCTCGCGCGTCCGAACATCGAACACCACCACGCCGAGGTGCACTCGTCGGGCGTCGACATCATGTTGGCCATTGACGTCAGCGGCTCGATGCAAGCGCAAGACATGCTCGGTCCGCACGGTCGGTCGAGTCGCCTCGACGCCGCGAAGGAAGTCGTGGCGCGGTTCGTGGGCGATCGGGAAAATGATCGGATCGGTCTCGTCGCCTTCGCGGGTCGGCCTTATCTCGTGAGCCCGCTCACGATGGACCACGACTGGCTCTTGCAACGCCTCGGCGCGCTCGACGCAAGCCAGGTTGATGGCACGGCCATCGGCTCGGCCCTCGCCTCCGGAGTGCGGCGCCTCGACGCCCAGGCTGCCAAATCAAAACTGTTGGTCCTGCTCACCGACGGCCAAAACAACGCCGGGAAGATCTCACCAGCCGCGGCGGCCGAAGCCGCGAAGGCGTTGGGCGTGAAGGTATACACGATCGGGATTGGGTCGTCGGGTGAAGCCCTGGTGCCGTTCACGAACGAGCGTGGCCAGGAACAGCTCGTCAAAGCACAGGTCGACGTCGACGAGCCCAGCATGAAGCACGTGGCTGAGCTCACCGGCGGAGCGTTCTATCGCGCCACCGACACTCAGTCGTTGCACGATGTGTATGCGGCCATCGACCGCGCCGAGAAGACCACCCACACACTCAAAGCGTTCACCACACACGACGAGCAATTTGCCTGGTTCGCGCTGCCGGGACTGATGCTGCTCGTCTCCGAGCTCGGCCTGTCGGCGACTCGTTTTCGTCGCGTCCCTTGTTGAACACAGAAAGACCAACCCCATGCGTTTCGCAGAACCCCAATGGTTGATAGCCGGTGCCATCGTCGTAGCGCTACTCTTTATCCTTCGCGTGCGCGGCGAGCGACTCACCAAGCGTGCGCTCGAGACTCTATCCGGTGCGCGCTTGATCAATGCGGGCGCGTTGCCCTCGGCGTTCCGGCGCTGGCTGCGTGTGCTCGTAGCATGCTCGGCGGTGGCAGCCGCCTTCATCGCGCTCGCCCGACCGCAAAAGGGCAAGGAGTGGCAAACCCTCGATCGCAAGGGCACTGACCTGTTGCTCGTGATCGACACGTCGAAGAGCATGAACACGGACGACGTAAGTCCGACGCGCCTCGAACGCACGAAGCTCGCCGTGCGCGACCTCGTGGCTCGCTTCCCTGAGGATCGCGTCGGGCTCTTGGCCTTCGCGGGCGACGCCTACCTGGAGAGCCCGATGACCCTCGACCACAGCGCGTTGCTGGAGACGCTCGGCAGCTTCGATACGTCGATCATCCCGCGACCCGGCACGGACATCGGCCGCGCCATCGACAGCGCGGTGACCGCGCTCAAGTCGGACTCCGGCAGTCAAAAGATAATGGTGTTGCTCAGCGACGGTGAGGATTTACAGGGTGAGGCGCTCACTGCCGCCAAGCGTGCCGCCGATGCTGGCGTCACGATCGACACAATCGGCGTAGGGACGCCCGCAGGCGAGCTCGTGCCGGCCAAGAACGACCAAGGCGCGACCATCGGCGTCATGCGTGATGAGAGCGGCAATCCCGTGCGCTCTCGTCTGGACGAATCGGGGTTGCGAGCGATCGCGCAGGCGGCTCACGGCACCTACCGTCCGCTGGGCGCGGACGGTGGCGGCCTCGATCGCTTGTACGAAGAGTCACTGGCGCCGCTGGCACACCTGGAGAAGAGCGCGAAGCTGCAGCGTGTTTACGCGGAGTGGTTCGCGCTACCGCTCGGGTTGTCGCTGTTTTGCTTGGCGCTCGATGCACTGCTCGGCTGGCGTCCCCGTGCCCGCCGTCGCGGAGCACGTCGCAGTGACGGTTCGAAGCTGGTTCATGCGGGCGCAATCGCCGCAGCGGCGTTGCTCGCGTTCGCACCAGCTCCAGCGCACGCTTCGGTGCAGAGCGCCGAAAAGGCCTACAAAGCCGGCAAGTTCGAGGACTCCGCAAAGCAATACAGCGCCGAGCAAGCAAAGAGCCCGAACGATGCGCGCATCGCCGTCGATGCCGGCGCGGCAGCGTACCGCGCCGGGCACTTCGACGCGGCCGAGACTTCGCTCAGTAAGGCCCTCACGCTTGCAGATCCCAAACTGCAAGAACGAGTGCTCTACGACCTGGGAGACACACGTTACCGCAGCGGTGCGGCGACGGTGAAGGACGCACCCGAAAAGACCATCGAGCGCTGGAAAGCAGCCATCGGGTCGTACGAAGGAGCGCTCAAGCTGACCCCAAACGATGCCGACGCCAAGTTCAACCGAGACTTCGTCAAGCGCAAGCTCGCGGAGCTGGAGAACCAAGAGAAGAACAAGCCCCAAGACAAGCCGCAGCAACAAAATCAAAAGAACGACAAAGGCGACAAAGGCGACAAAGGCGACAAAGGCGACAAGTCGAAAAAAGAAGGCAATCAAGGCGACAGCAGCAAAGACGGTAAGCCGTCGAGCGCGGACAAGAACGACGCTCAAGACGGCAAGCCGCAGGACGGAAAGAACGGTAGAGACGGCAAGAACGGCGCGAATTCACCCCAGCAAGCGGCGCCGAACGGCCCGCCAGGCGCCAACGGACAACCTCAGAAGCCGAGTGACGAGAAACCCAACGGCGACCCGCGCTCGGCACAGACGCAGAACGGCAAACCAGGCGAGCAAACCGGCAAGGACGCCGCTCCTGGAAGCTTGTCGGCTCGTGACGCTCGCGCACTGCTCCGCTCGCTACGCGGTGAAGAGCAGCACGTGAGGTTCGGTAACTCGACCCAACAAAACGGCGACGACACGCCGCAGAAGGATTGGTGAGTCATGCGTCAGCAAAGGACATTCGTGGCTGCGCTCGGCCTGGCGGCACTGATGGCGCTCAGTGCTGCGCCGGCCTTCGCCGCGTCGTCGTCAGCAAGTGCGACGACCTCCCCGAAAGTAGCCGCGGTCGGCAGCGGGCGCGCCTACCTTCGACTGGACGTAGGCCGCAACAAAGCGTGGCTCGGCCAGAACATCCCCGTCACGATTAGCGCGCAATTCCGGGACGTAGAAGGAGTTACTTTGGAAGGGCTGCCTCAGCTCAAGTCCGACGCAATTTTCACCTCGGATATCGCGCGCGCTCCGAAGCAAGCCACGCAAATCGTGAACGGCGAGCAGGTGCTCGTCGCCACGTGGACGGGCACGATCACACCGTCGACCGCCGGCCCGCTCGCGCTGTCGGTCGAGCTACCGGTGCGGATCCGCTTTCACGAAGCGGCGCCGCAACCATTAGCGCGCGATCCGGAGCAGGAGCAGGAGGATCCGTTTGAAAGCATGATGAACATCGATCCTTCAGACCCGAGCAGCATCCAACGCATCTTCCAATCGATGCAGCGTTCGCTGCCGATGGGCTTCGACCCGCCGCTGGTCGGCCGCGCGCACGACGATGCCTTCACGTTGAAGGCCAATAGCCATCCCTTGGACGTGCAGGCGCTACCCGTCGCGGATCAGCCAGCCACGTTTGGCGGCGCCGTCGGTCGTTTCGACATACGCGCCTCGCTCTCGGCCGCAACGGGGCGCGCCCACGAACCGCTCACGCTGACCGTGACGGTGAAAGGCGACGGCGATCTGGACCGTGTGGATCTCCCTGGGATCGCAACCTCGGCTGACTGGAAGGCTTATCCCATGAGCGCAAAGAACGAGACTGCCGCTCCCAGCAAGAAGCTCACGCACAAGACGTTCGAGCAGGTTCTGATCCCGACGCACGGCGGTGCTCTCACAATCCCAGCTGTCGAGCTGCCAGTGTTCGACCCGGTTTCGGGTCATTACACCACCGTTGCGACCGCGCCGATCGCATTGGACGTCGACGGCGCGGCCGAGGCCGAGCCGCCGGCGCCGACCTCCGCGCTGGCGGAGATCGTGAAGTCCGCACAACCCGCGCCGCAACCTTCGCTTCCACCCCCGGCGGCGAGCGCGTTGCTGGACAGCCCGAAGACTATTGGGCTCAGGCTCGCGCCGATTCTTGGGTTGCTACTCGGTGCTGCGCTCTTGCGCTTCGGTTGGAAGCGAGATCCGGAAAAGGCTCTGCATCGCGCTTTGCGGCGCAGCGCCAGCCGAGGAAGCGCCGGCGCCTTCTACGAATCTGCGCGGCGGCTGATTGTCGTGCACTTCGCGAACCGCTGGGGTGTCACCGAGAGTGAAGTCACGGTAGAGGCGCTCCGCACACAGCTCGGGACAGGCGCGGAGCCACTCGTCGACGCCATGTCGACCTCCGATGCATTGCGTTTCGGTCGGCGCAATCTCGAACCCATGGAGCTCGGAGCGCTATGCTCTTCGATCGAAGAAAGCTTGAGGAAGGCAGCATGACTCGAAAGCATTGGTTTGGTCCCAGGTTGACGCGCTCCGCCCTGTTCGCAGCAGTGCTCGCTGCGCTCGCCGGCTTGGGCTCGCTTGGTGCGCGCGAGCTTTCCGTCGAAAGTGCGCAGGCCCAAAGCTTCGTCGCACAGGGGCGCAGCGAGCTGCAACAAGGGCGGCGCGCGACAGCGATTGTGTCGTTCGAGCGAGCGAAGCTGCTTGCTCCGCGCGCAGACTTCGTACGTGCGGCGCTCAACGACGCAAGCGTGCGGGACGTGGAAACAGCGACCACGCACGCCGTGAATTGGATCGCGCCGCGCGAGTGGTCCTTCTTGCTGATCACGTTCGGATGGGTGGCCGGGCTGAGCCTCGCGTTTGCAATTGCACGACCCCAGAATGGCCGAGTGGCGCGCGGCCTCGCGCTCGTCGCGGGTGTGCTCTTCGTGCTCGGCGCCGCCGGAGTTGTCGAGTCAACCATCTCGACCCGCGCGCTCAGGGTGGTGAGTAGCGCCACAGGTGTGCTCCTGGCCCCCTACCAAGGTGCGGGTGCAACTGCGGATCTGCCGCCCGGAGTGGTAGTCGCTGCAGGCTCGCGCTACGGTGAGTTCATTCAGGTCTGCGGCCCGGATGGAACACACGGCTGGGTGACGGCTAATTCGCTCGAACCCGTCGTCGGAACTTAGCCAGAAGAAGGAACGACCGCGTGCATGTGGTGCTCATCGAAGACGACGAAAAGATCGGCGGGTTCGTGAGCCAAGGCCTACGCCAAGCCGGCCACGTAGTCTCCTGGGCACGCGCCGGTGACGAAGGGCTGGGTCTGGCGCGCCAGTCCGGCGTCGATCTCGCGATCGTCGATTTGATGCTGCCGGGACGAGACGGGCTATCCATCATTCGAGCGCTGCGCGAGGCCAAATGCAGAGTGCCGATCATCGTGCTGAGCGCTCGGGCCGCGGTCGATGATCGCGTGCACGGTCTAGAAGCCGGCGCGGACGACTACCTCGCGAAGCCCTTTTCCTTCGCCGAGCTTCTGGCACGGATGGCGGCACTGAAACGCCGCGCAGGTCCCGCCGTAGAGTCACCGCTTCAACTACAGGTAGGCGATCTAACCCTCGATATCGTGTCGCGACGCGTGCACCGAGGCGGTCGGGAGATCGAGCTCCAGACCAAGGAGTTTATCCTGCTGGAATATTTGCTGCAAAATCAGGGGCGGGTCTTGTCCAAGACAATGATCCTGCAGCACGTCTGGGACTACCACTTCGATCCGCAGACCAACGTCGTCGACGTATTGGTCAGTCGCTTGCGTTCCAAGATCGATCGGGATTTTCCCGAAAAGCTGATCCACACCCTACGCGGCGTCGGCTATGTCCTCCGCCTCGACTGACTCTGCGCCGAGTGAAGCTTCGCGGACCGAGTCCAAAGGTCCACGCGCTTGGGGCTCGCTCTCCGCACGGCTTGCGCTCTGGTATGTCATCGTCACGCTGGCGTCCTTTCTGGCCGCAGCTGCGGTGTTTACGGTTCGCGCGCAAACTTCCCTCGAGCGCGAGGGCGCGCGCTCCGCAGCGGGCGCTCTCGAGCGCTATCGGCAAGCGCTCGAGAGCGGCGGCACGACTGCATTGCAATCGCTGTTCGACTGCTCGTCGGGGCCGAGGGCCGCGGTACGCCTCACTGACGAACGGGACGTCGAGCTGTTCGTCGTGTCTTCGGACGAAGCCTCGCACCGCGCGGCGTCGACATTACAGAGTGGGGAGGTTCCTCGTCGCTCCCCTGAGTGGCATGTGGCGGTCACCGCAGTCTCCCAAAATCGAAAGCTATCCATTGCAGTTCGCGACGAACACGCTGAAGCCCTCTGGCGCGAGCTTCGCGAAACGTCATTCATCATCTTCCTCGTCGGCTTAGGCCTGGCGATTCTCGGCGCCACGCTGATCACGCGCCGCGCCCTGCGTCCAGTGACTGATTTGGCACAAGCCACGCGGGAAATCGTGGAATCGGGCGACTTGGGACTGCGCGTTCAAACACGAACGACCACAGACGAGCTCTCCCAGCTCACGCAACTATTCAATCGCATGCTCGCCAAAAACGAAGCTTTGGTGCGGGCGATGCGCGAATCGCTCGACTACGTCGCGCATGATCTGCGCACTCCGCTAACGCGGCTGCGCACTGGCGCCGAGCTTGCGTTGCAGGGGCCTGGCGGCGGCGAAAAAGAACGCGAAGCGTTGGCGGATGTGATCGAAGAGTCGGATCGCGTGCTGGCCATGCTTACGACCATGACCGACATCGTCGAGGCCGAGGCTGGCGCCATGCGCCTCGACAAGCATCCCGAAGATCTGGCACAAATAGCTCGTGAAGCCCTGGAGCTCTACGAGCTCGTGGCCAAGGACGCCGGCGTGACGGTGGTCACGCACCTTGCGCCGGACGTCAAAATCCTGGCCGATCGTCGACGGATCTCGCAGGTGTGCGCAAACGTGATCGACAATGCGATTAAGTACACAGCGGCGACTGGCCGCGTCGAGGTTTCGGTCCTCGTAGCTGGTGAGTATGGAGTCTTGCGTGTGGCGGACACGGGCGTTGGGATCGCCCGCGAAGATCTGAGTCGCGTTTGGGAGCGGCTATTTCGCGCCGATCCGAGTCGTGGCGAGCGCGGGCTCGGGCTCGGGCTGTCCTTGGTGAAGGCAGTCGTCGAGGCACATGGCGGAAGCGTCACACTCGACAGCACCCTAGGCAAGGGTTCGACGTTCGAGATCCGCTTGCCGTTGGCGATTGATTTGAAATAAGCGAACAGCTATTGGAATGATGTGAGACCGTGATCCGTTGTCATCACGATGTCGAAGTTGAGTCGTCGGGGTTTGCTGCCGCTACTTGGAGCTTTGACATGTTCGGTGCCTGCCTTCGCGGCCGTGCGACCGACACAAGTTGACGCGAAACAGGACCCTGCAGTGGCGTCACTCGAACGCCTGGGCAATGCAGTTCAGCGCGTCACCCTGGACAACGGACTCCGGGTCGTACTGAACCCCGATCGCGCCGCACCGACCGTCGCGGTTTCGGTCACGTACGGCGTTGGCTCGAGCAGCGAGGCGCTCGGGCGCACCGGGTTCGCACACCTGTTCGAGCACATGATGTTCCAGGGCAGCGAGCACGCCAAGAAGGGGGAGCACTTCAAGCTCATTTCCGAGCGCGGCGGCAGCCTCAACGGGACGACCAACAGCGACCGCACGAACTATTACGAAGTTTTGCCAGCAAACGAGCTCGAGTTGGCGCTCTGGCTGGAGGCCGACCGCATGCGTTCGCTGGCGGTCACACCCGAGAACTTCGAGAATCAGCGCGCGGTCGTCGAGGAAGAGTATCGCATGCGCGTGCAGAACCAGGCCTACGTGCCGGGCATGATGCGACTCGGCGAGCTCGTCTTTAAGGACTACAGCCCCTACGCGCATGACACGATTGGCTCGATGGCAGATCTCGACGCGGCCAAGTTCGACTGGGTGAAGGAATTTCACGACCAACATTACGCCTCCGACAACGCCGTGCTGACCATCGCAGGGGATTTCGACCCCGAGCGCACGCTGAAACTGGTCAAGAACTACTTCTCGCGCGCGGCGCGCAAAAACACGCCAGCGCTCGTGTTCCCGCCAATGCCAAACCAGCCGAACGCCGCTCGCGACACGGTGCGCGACCACAACGCGCGAACCCCCGGCGTCATCTACGGGTTCATGATTCCGCCCGCGCGCGCACCGGGCCACTACGCGCTCGAGCTGGCTGGGACGCTCCTTGCCAATGGTGAAAGCTCTCGGCTTTACAAGGAGCTCGTGCACGACCGCGCCACCGCCGAGAGCGTCTCCGCCTGGACCGAAGATCACCGCGGACCCGATCAGTTCAGCGTGATGGCCGTACTGACGGACAAAGGCCAATTGCCGGAGGTAGAAGCTGCCATCGACGCGCAGCTCACACGCTTGCGAAACGCTCCGCCAACAGCGCAGGAGCTGGACAAGGCCAAGCGCCAGTTGCGCGCGAGCTTCGTGTTCGGTCTGCAAACGAACATGGGGCGCGCCATTCAACTCGGTGAATTCGAAACCAACTTCGGCGACGCTCGACTGCTCGCTCACGAGCTCGGGCGATATCTGGCGGTCACTCCGAAGGACGTACAAGACGCGGCGCAGCTTTGGCTGACGCCGGAGCGCGCCTCGCGCGTCGAAATTCTGCCAACGGCAAAGGAGAGTAAACGGTGAGCCGTAATCCGCACGTTGCGTCACCGCGTTTCGCACATTTGCTTAGCTACGGTTTACTGTCGCTTGCCGTACTAGACTGTACGGCCGCAGCGACACCACCGAAAGCGCCGTTGACCGTCCAGCCTGCTCGAACGCTGCCGAAGCCGGCACTGGCGGTCACGGATCCGCTGGTAAGTCCGCCACCCGCGACCGTGGCGCCCGACGTCCCCTTCCCGACCATCAATCACGACAAGCTCGAAAACGGTCTCGAGCTTCGCGTCGTCACACGGAAGACTTACCCTATCATCGAGCTGCGCCTGGTGCTCTTTTCCGGCACGGCGAGTGACGGAAGAGAACCAGGGGTGGCGAACGTCACGGACGAGTTGCTGAAGGCAGGCGGCGCTGGGCCTTGGAACGCAGCCGACTTGGCCGAGCGCGCTGAGTCACTTGGCTCCAGTTTAGAGATCGAGACCGGCCGGGATTCGACGCAGATCAGCATGGCCGTCACCACCGGGGACTTCGACGCGGCGCTCGACCTGCTCGGCTCCGTAGCGCAGAAGCCGCGCTTCGCTCCGCTCGAGTTTGATAAGCTGAAGCAGCGCGAGCTGGAGCGCGTGAAGAGCGCCGCCAAGTCGAGCGCAAGCTGGGCAGGCTCGATGGTGCTGTACCGACAGCTCTTCGATTCGCCTGACGGCACGCATCCCTATTCGCACTTCGACGCCACGCCTTCTGAGTTACAGAAAGTGACACTCGAGAGCTGCAAGCGCTGGTACGAGAGCAACGCCACGCCGGAGAATGCGACGCTGATTGTCGCGGGCGACGTAGAGCCATCGGTGGCCGAAGCAGCCGCGAAACGAGTATTTTCTGCGTGGAAGGGAGCTCGTCCAAAGCCACCGGTCTTTGCGGCTCCGGTCCCCAAGCCCGAGCGTGTCGTGTGGCTCGTCGATCGACCGCATAGCGCGCAGAGCCAGATCTACGTGGCGGGGTTCGGCCCCGAGCGCTCGAGCCCGAGTTGGCCTGCCGTGGCCGCTGCCAACCAAGTCCTGGGCGGCGGTGTAGCGGGAAGGCTGTTCCTCGACGTCCGCGAGAAGCGCTCGCTCGCCTACAGCACGGGGTCGAATCTCGAAGAAGCGGCGCACGGACGCGAGCCCATCGTTCTCTCCGCCGGCACCCAGACGGCGAAGACCGGCCTCGCAGTGCAAGCGTTGCTCGACAACCTGAATCAAATCGCCAGCGTGGCACCGAGTGCGCCGGAGGTGGCCAGCGCTTCGCGCTATCTTTCGGATAGCTTCCTATTCCGAACCGAAACAGTCGGCGCCGTCGCTGGTCTCACGGCGAAGCTGGCGGTGCTCGACCTACCCGACGGCTACTACGACAGTTACCGGCATGCCTTGCAAAAGCTCGACACGGCGTCGGTCTTCAACGCCGCCCAGACTTCGTTCAAATTCGACAATCCCGTGATTGTCGTCGCGGGCGACGCGAGTCAGATCGCAGCGCCACTGTCTCATTTTGCCGAGGTCAGGATTGTCGATCCAGAGCACGGCTTTCACACGACGCAGAGCCTGCCATTCAACGCAAGCGCGCCGCTCCTCGCACCGTAGCCGGGCATCGAGCCGTTCGCCAACCTTTCAAGTTCGTAATCTTCGCGACAGGCCCCGGTAATGCAGCGCCTCCAGGCTCGTGGGAGAGAGCACAGCGGCCCCATCCCTCCTCGCTAACCAGGAATGCGCATGAAGCCTTCAAACAGAATCACGTCTTGCGTGGCTGCCCTCGCGGTAGTGACCGCCGCTTGTACCGTCGGAGTTCGCAGTCGCACCGCCAGTGCCGGCAAGTCGGCGCCTGCCCCCAGCGCAGTTTCAGCGAGGCGCGGCGCTTCGGAAGAGCCCACGACCGAAGCAAACATCACTCGGCTCACGACCAATATCCTAGAACGCTCGCAATTCGCACATCATCCGCTGGACTCCGAGCTGGCCGGCAAATTCCTGGACGGCTATCTGGACTCGCTGGACGGCAATCACTCGCTCTTCCTCGAGTCTGACCTAGCTGAGTTTGCGCCGTACCGCACGACGTTGGCCCAAGCGACGCGCGGTTCGGGCGACACGAGCGCAGCGCGCGCCATCCTGACTCGCTACCTCCAGCGGCTCGAGCAGCAGACGGCATACGCGACGGAGCTACTCAAGACGGGCACATTCGAGTTCACCGGGCACGACGTGTACTCGCTTGACCGTGAGCACGCCGAACGACCGCGCGAAATGGCGGCAGCTCGTGATCTTTGGCGACAGCAACTGCGCGCCGAGTATCTTCAAGAAAAGCTGGCAGACGCTCCGCCCGAGAAGATCATCGAGACGCTGACGCATCGCTACACGCAGCACCTTGCGACCATGAAGGGGCTGAACAAGGAGGAGGTGCTCGACATCTATCTGAATGCGCTGGCGCACGTGTACGACCCACACTCTGACTACCTCGGGCATGAAGAGATGGAGAGTTTGTCCATCCAGATGAATCTCGCGCTGTTCGGCATCGGAGCGACGCTCGAGAGCAACGACGGAGTTTGCGAAATACGGGGATTGGTCCCGGGCGGTCCGGCGGCGCGGAGCGGCGTCTTGAAGCCCGGCGATCGAATCATCGCCGTCACTCAGCTCGGAAAGGCGCCGGTCGAGATCACGAACATGCGGCTGTCTCGCACCGTCGAGCTGATTCGCGGCCCGAAGGGGACACCGGTGACTTTGACGATCTTGCCCGATGGCGCCCCGGACGGTTCGCTTCCGAAGACCGTGCCATTGGTTCGCGACGAGATAAAGCTCGAGGACCAGCAGGCGAGCGCGCGCATCTTGGATTTGCAGAGGGGCAAGGGGCAAGGGCTGCGACTCGGTGTCGTCAACCTACCCTCGTTCTACGCCGACATGGGTGACGGCCCAGAGAGCGAGCATCGCAGCGTAACCAAAGACGTCGCTCGGCTGCTGGCCAAATTGAAGGCGGAGAAGGTTCAAGGCGTCGTGCTCGATCTGCGGCACAACGGAGGCGGCTCTCTGAACGAAGCCATCAGCTTGACTGGCCTGTTCATCCACACGGGGCCTGTCGTACAAACCCGCGATCCGAACGGGGCCGTACGCGTCGGAGTCGACGACGATCGGGCCGAGCAATACGACGGGCCACTCGTCGTTCTGACCAGCCGCTTCAGCGCCTCCGCCTCCGAAATCCTCACCGGAGCCCTTAAAGACTACGGTCGCGCGCTGATCGTTGGAGACTCTTCCACCTTCGGCAAGGGCACCGTGCAAAGCATTCTGCCACTAGCGCGAATCATGGACGAGGCCGGCCTCGCGCATTCCTACGACCCGGGTGCATTGAAAGTCACCATCCAGAAGTTCTACCGCCCCGACGGCGCATCGACGCAGCTCCGTGGCGTCGTCTCGGACATCGTCCTGCCATCGACCAGTGACTTCAGCGATGTGAGCGAATCGGCCATGAAGAGCCCGCTACCCTGGGACACCGTACCCCCCGCGCCCCATGAGCAGTTGAACGACGTGGGGCCATACGTCGCACGCTTGCAGCAAGCCTCCAAGGCGCGCGTCGAAACAGAGAAGGCGTTCTCGTACCTCGCCGATGACATCGCACGTTTGCGCGCGAACCTAGCGAAAAAATCCGTGTCATTGAATGAGGCGGAGCGTCGCCGCGACCTGGCCGAAACCAATGCCCGACAAGCCGAGCGTGAGCAGGCCAGCAAAGAGCTTCGCGCGTCTCGCCCGACCGCGTATGAAATCACGCTCAAGAACGTAGACTCGCCCGGTTTGCCGCCGCCGACGCGCTTGACCGACGACGAAGCGGAACACACCAAGGCTGCGTCAACAACCAACCGCTCGCTGCGAGATCGAAAGTCAGACCTCGCGTCGACCGAAGACATCATTTTGGACGAAGCGGTGCGTATCTTGGCGGACTACACGAATCTTCTAAATCACGACGCCGCGTGGAAGCTGAGCGCGACTCCGTGACCTCGAGCCAAACCTCGGGATGTCCCAGTGAGCCTCGCGTGGCTATTTGCACTCAACTTCGAGCGTGTATGACGAGCACGTTTCGATCTGCCGAGATTCGCCACCTTGGCTGCGGCGGTGCCCAATACGCGATCCCAGCCATGATAGCCGTGCTGGGGAGCCGTCGAGCGCACATAGAATTTTTCTGACCTGTTTTGGTCTTACGACTTTGTCGATCGGTGGCAAATGCACCCGCGCTGCCCGACCGTGGCAAATCTACGCACCAGGAGTTGTGCATCATGCACCGAACATCGTCTCGTTCCAGTGCTATATGCCCACGGGCGCCGCCGGCGCCGGGTGGCTTTAGGGCAAGCTCCGCGAGCCAAATCCGGGCCATCCCACGTCTACAAAAAGAACAAATCCTAACAATGCGCATTCTCATCGGATCTGATTTGAGCCGCTCGTCGGACGAGGCCATTCTTCAGGCCAGTTCGCTGGCCCGCAACACGGATGACGAACTGGCGCTGTGCCATGTGCTCCCCGAGCCTCAACTGCGTACCCTATTTCCTCAGGAGCATGAACAGGACTTGGAGGCCTTGCTCGAGCTCCAGCCACGAGTCGCCAACGCACTCGAAATGCAGTTCGAACGCTTGCTCGGCAGCGTCGCCCCACCTTTCCGCGTGTTCATCGAGCAAGGCACGGACTACGCCGAGTTGGTTCATCGAGCCGAAAAGTGGCCGGCAGATCTGATCGTCGTCGGGGACAACGGGCGCTCCGGCCTCGCGCAGTTCTTCTTGCACGACGTGGCCGATCAGGTCGTTCGCTATGCGCCATGCGCCGTGCTCGTTGCGCGCCAGCGCTCGCCCGGTGCCGTTGTCGTGGCTACTGATCTCTCGGATCCGGCACAGCCCGCGATCGAAGCGGGCGCCCGGGAAGCCGCTCGTCGTGGGCGACCGTTGGTAATCGTGCACGTCACCGAAGGCTTCGGGCGTCGCGCCGAGGCGGCGATGGCTCTTTTAGGTACGAACCCCGTCATGGAAACCGCCGACATAGCGAAGGAGCGTGCCTCCCTGGCGCGACAAATCATCGCAAGCACGCTCGACCGAGTGCACGTCAAAGGTGACGTGCAGATCGTCGACGGCGATCCGACCACGGAGATCTTGAGCGTAGTGCAGGCGCAGTCCGCCGAGCTCCTCGTCGTGGGCACCCGTGGCCGCAGCAGTGTGTCGCGCGTGATGCTGGGCAGCGTCGCAGCGAGCGTAGTGCAACGCGCGCCCTGCTCCGTACTGGCCGTCCGTTTGGCGACAGGTTGAATCAGGCCGACAAGCCTCCGACCACGAGCGCCGCGTAAAAACCAGCAGCTGATCCGCGACATCGCGCTGGTCCGATCCGCGCCGGAGTGTAACTCGTCGAGCACGGAGAGCTCGATATGCCGATGCGCAGCTCTAACTGGTGCGTCCAAAAGGTGACGACCGTGTCTATTTGACTCACCTACGCGGTCGCGTGGGTACTCATTCCTCGCGACCTAGCGTCCGACTGAATCTCCCGGCGCCGGCTCGATCGTTGCAACAGGAGGACATGGGCTCGAATTCTCTCCAAGGTCGCGCCGCCTTCGTTTGCCTGCGGTTTGCCAGGACCCGCGCGCGCTACTACGTCGCGCCCAACGCAGGGGCCCAGGCATTTCGCGCGCGATCGCGCGGCGAATTGACGACGACTAGGTGGAACACAATGAAAATCTCGATCAAGAGCTCATGCGGTGAAGCGCGCGTCGATTGGGCAGATTACGCCTTACTCAGAGACAACATCCAGCACTTCATCGAAGCGGGGAAACCCTCCGCGAACTACGCCGCGATTCACGCCATCGAACGGGCCGTGGACGACGGGCAGGTAGCCGTCGATGCGGCACGCCTGCGCAGCGAGCTACTGGCAGCTTGTCACAAGCTCCGCCAGCTGGACTTGCAGGATTGTGCCGTCAGCTTGCGAACTCGAGCCTTAGTCACGGGCTGCGCTGCACTCCCTGAACGCCGCGGCACCGCACGCGCCCGTCTTGCGGGCTGGCGCCTGCCAACTCGAGAGCAATCGGGCTCGCTCATCGAGCAGCTGAAGCCACTCATTTCAATCATGTTGACGATGACCAGAACCGCAGTCGACGGCGACAGAATCGCCTTCCGGCTAGAGGGTAGATAGTAAGATGAATTCCAAACGCAGAGCGCTTGAAAGAGCTCTGCGCTCACACACTAACGAATGAGGACAAGCGTCCCTTGCTCGGATGTGTGCACCGGCACCAGGTATGTCTTCGGTTTCTTCGTGAGCTAACGGCGCACTGAAATCCAAGTAACGCGCTCGCCTTGACTCGGAATCGTGACGCCGACACTCTGCTCGTGTGCTGGAACCAGAACGCGTAGACGGCTTGCACACGATTGGCGCGAATCGCGTTCGTCTCCTGCGCGATGGCAAGGAAGCGTTCCCGGCAATGCTGGACGCGATCAACCATGCTCAGCGCGAGGTCATGCTCGAAATGTACTGGGTTGGGAACGACGCGGTTGGGATACGCTTTCGCGACGCTCTAGTCGCGAGAGCACGCCAGGGTGTCGAGGTATATGTGACGTATGACGGCGTCGGGAGCCTGGGGCTATTTAGAGCCTTTTGGGCTCCCTTGATTCGGGCCGGAGGCCGCGTCCTCGAAAATGGACCCGTCGCACCGTGGCGCCGTCGTTTCCGATTGCTCCGCCTACCGTTTCGCGACCACCGCAAAATCCTGGTCGTGGACGGCGAGCGTGGCTTTTGTGGAGGACTGAATCTCGCCATTCAGTGGCTACCGCTGGAACAAGGCGGCGGCGGCTGGCGCGACGACGTCATCGAACTTCGCGGGCCCGCCGCGCTCGAGCTTCGCGCCATTGCCTGCGAAGTCTGGTGGCGCAACGGATCCGCGCAGCCCGCAACCATTCCGGCCCCGCCACTCGAACCGACTCCACGGCTGTGGGTTCTCGCTAACCGGATCGCAAAGCGGCCCAACCGGCGCATCCGCCGCACCTATCTGTTGGCCATTCGCCGTGCGCATTCGAGCATAGACATCACCAACCCGTATTTCTTGCCCGGGCCATTGTTCCTCCACGCGCTGCGCGCCGCGCATGATCGCGGCGTGCGGGTCAGGCTGCTCGTGCCCGGCATCTCCGATGTTTGGCTGGTAGATCTGGCTATGCGCGAGGTCGTCGACAAGTTAGCGCGCTATGGCATCGCTGTTTATTCGTATGGGCGTTCGGTATTGCACGCCAAAACCGCCGTTTTGGACCAGCGCGTGGTCGTATGCGGCAGTCACAACCTCGACGCCTTTTCTTGGCGATTCGATCTCGAAGCCAATGTCGTGGTGGACGACCTCGGGTTTGCGTCCGAGGTCACGCGCTCATTCGAACACGATCTGCGTGATGCTTCGCGACTGGACACAAACGTTCGGCGCGCTCCGCTGCTCTGGGGCCTCGTCGCCTGGCTCGCGACACGGTTTCGCACCTATCTGTGATCATCTCGTGCTAGCATTCTGTCTCCTCTGCGGTGCTAGTACGACGGCCCGGAACTCCGTTCCGGGTTGTCGTACGTCACGACAGATGGAGTAGTGAGGTTGGATGTGCCGTGCTGAAGGATTTTTGCGACCCTCACCCGTGCGGGGGTCGCGGAAATCCGGAACGCACTTCCGAGCCGAGGTACTAGTGCCGCGTCTCAAGAGCAACAATCGTTTGGCTTTGAGCACCTTGCCTTTGAATTTGCGTGCGTTTCGACTGAGGCGTAGCCAAAGGGTGCACTCGAGACAATCTGCGTCCTCCGCGAGACTATGAGAGGTGGTGCTCGGCACCGCCGGGTGATGGATCGGCCTCGCTAGGCCGGAAGCTCCATGCGATCGCACCTCGTTTTGCAGCGGTCTTTTTCCACCGTGCGCTAGCTCGGCGACGCCTCGTCAACGTTATTCGTCGACCGAGCTTGTCAACGGTCCGCATCTTGCGTTGGCCATTGCTGCGTCGGCACTCGACGTCGGGAACGGAGTCACACGTGATGTTGACAATTGAAGCTCATTTGGGCCGCCTTACAGAAGCGCTGGCCTTCGACCCGCTGATCGACACTCGTGAAGTCATCGTCGACAACGAGTTGAAGGTCGGCTAAGTGGACACGCTCGCGAACGGGCAACTGCACTGGGCGCCGCTGGGATTCGGACGTTCCCCGACGCCCGATCGAGGCCAATTAATCCCAGAAAACGCCGCACATACCCATTGCGTCGCGGTTTTTGCGCGGCCTCAGGATGCACAATCGGCACTTCGCGAGCTGCAGGCTGCCGGTGTCGACACGAAGAGGCTATCCGTAGTCGGCAGCGGCCACCATGCCGATGATCACGCCGTCGGACTCTACGCCGACGGCGACGACGTGAAGAGCTGGGGGAAGGAGGGAGCGTTTTGGGGTGGCGTGTTCGGAATTCTGTTCTGGCCAGCTTTCTTCTTCATTCCGGGTATCGGTCCGGTCCTTACGGCTGGATTGATTGGCTCGGCGCTGATTAACACGGTCGAAGCAGCAATAGTGGGCGCGGCGCTCGGGGGTGGCACCGGCGCGCTGGCTGCAGCGCTCCGCAGCTGGGGGATCCCGAAAGACGCCGCCGCCGGCTACGAGGCGGATCTCAAAGCGATGAGGGTTCTCGTAGTCGCCAGCGGTACCGACACCGAGCTCGCTGGCGTGCGTGACGTATTGGCCGTTCGCGCAATGCAACTGAACGTACACCACCGATGACCGGTGGCATCTGACGCGCCTCGTGCGTAACTCTGGGTGGCCGTGCTCGACGCGCTACGTCTTCAGCTTCTCTTTGAGGATGTGCGTGCCGTCCATCGACCAACCGCGCAGAAGCAAATAATCCACGCTGAGGTGCCAGGTCAGTTTGACATATACGTCGAACAAATGCGCGGGGGTACCGGCTATGGCGACCGTTGCGGACGCTCGACAGGTACCGTCGGCGGCACGCCGAGTTTCGACGAGTATCGGCCGGTTCGGCAGAGCTCGCAACACCAAGCGAAGCTTGCCGCCAGTGGCGCCACGCGCCGTCACGAGCTGGCTCGCTGGGCCATAAGCGCTGAGCTCACGGGGTAGCAGCGGTTCGACTCGAGTGGGCCCGAGCTCCAACATGCGCCAATACTCGAAGACTGGCGCATTGGACGCGAGAGCGCATTGGCCGTCCACGCGGATCGCATATTGAACCTGATTCTTGTTCTGACTCTTGCCGATCGTAAACAGTGAGATCGTGCGAGCTCGGGGTTTTGGCAGCGCCGCGGGCGCCGCGACCAAGCCAAGCGCGAGCAGCATCAACGCGCTGACTTCGACGGTCATTCGGGCTTATCCGAACCTGCGCTCGACGGTAACTGGTCCGGTAGATCGAGCCGCGCCACGCCGATACGATTATCAGCCATCCCATAGTAGACGTCGAAGCGCTCGGGCTTACCGAGGTCGTCGCGTCGGTCGATGCCGGTCGGGAACACGACGTTGGCGATGGTCCCATGCCGTTCCTGCGGCAGCTCCGGTGTCAGCACTGGCTGTGGCGAGCGATAGCGGATGGTGCGCGGGTGCTCGTCCGAAAGAATCATCACCCCAGCCGAGTAACACAGCTCGCGCGTCGCGCTGCCCGGCGGCGAAACCTTGCGCACCCCGTGGTAAACGACGAGCCAGCCGTGGCGAGTCAAAACTGGCGGAGTGCCCCCGCCAATCTTCAAGGCCTCCCACGGCGCTACGGGAGTCGCCAGCCGGTGATGAGAATTGAATAGCCCGAGACGCGGCGGGTGGAGCTGACCTGGGGCCATCGGGGAGTAGGAAATCCAGATGCTTTCATGAGCGCGATCCACCGTGCGTAATTCGGATTGGGTGGCGGTTTCCTCGGGACGAGTCCCCGGGAACAGGGGGCGATGGATGATGGCCAGCTGCATTTTCCCGGCGTGATTGGGAATGGTGACGGGAAACAGGCTCGCATCCTTGTTGTCTACGTGGACGAAATCGATGCCGTCGTATGGCTCAAAAGTAACCAGCCCCAGCCGCGTCCAGTGAAACAAATCCTCCGAGATGGCCACGGCGATCCGCGGCCCGATCGCCGAGAACGCCGCGTACATCATCACGTAGCGCTTGAGCGGTTCCAAATACGTGACGCGCGGATCTTCGCAGCCTCCACCGCCGTCTGGGCGCCGCTCGTAGTCGGCTTCAGGCTCGAGCGCGATGCCAAGCCGCTCGACGCCGCATGGATCGCCGGCCTCGTTGAACCGAACGCGCGCAACGCCAATGCGCGAATAGTTGCCTCGCGCGACGAGCCGAGGAAATAGGTAGAGCTCGCCATCGGGCCCACGAACGACCCCCGGATTCAGGGTGCCCTCCACCTCATGGGCATTGCCCGGCTCGGGCTCCATGATCATCCCGAGCCGCTGGAGCTGAAAGCCACTCATGAGGTCTTCGCCGGAGCGACGCTCGTCGGCTCATTCTTGCCCAAGCAAGCAATGACGGTTTCGACGACACGCTTGGTCTCGTTCGGATCTCGGACTTGGATCGATTCGACACCCGCTTGCTCGGCTGGGTAGTCGTTCCCTCCCGGGAACAATGCATTCAGGACCTTACCGAGCAGGCCGGGCATCTCCGCATCGAGCGCCGACTTACTTTCGGCAAGGGTGCCATCCAGATCGAAAACAGTGAGCTTTTTCATGTGGTCAGCCTCTTGCGCGGATTGACGCCGGACATTACGAGCCGAATCGCGCCGTCTTTTCCGGCAGCGTCCATGGCTTGGAATATCAACAACACCGCGTAACGGTTCGAAGCGTAGTGCAGTCGCTGCAGCGCGCTCAGCTCGTCTACCTGCTCGTGAAGCAGCTTCGCGTACGCCTTCTTCGAGTCGAAAAATGGGGTCGACGAGCGTTGGCCAGCGCTTGAGCTTGGTACCTGCCGGCACGCGAAAGTCCTTGGGACAGATGTTCGTCTTCATGTCTTGAATCGCCTTTTTTGTTCCCCCGAACGTCTGCGCTTGGCGTTGCTAGCGGGCTCGCTTTCGCGCGGCCTGTGATAGCGCTTCGTAACCGGAGATCACGTCGAACAGCTCTTCATCGATGGTTTCCTGTCGGATACGGTGAAACGTACGGTTCAGCTCTTCCAAAATGTCGTTGATGTTCTCTTCCGCGCGCTGCATCGCGGCCAGACGGCTGGCGTTCTCGCTGGCCAGAGATTCCGCGCTCGCCTGAAAGAGCACGACGAACAAGTAGTTTCGAATCAACGCTTGAAGCGCCGCTTCGCCGCCTTCGATGACTTCCGGCAAATTCTTGGTCGGCCACGGCAGAGTGGCAAGCTTGCTTTGCCACCCGTGGTCGAGCGGTAATATCTGCCTGCTGACGGGTTCGTATACAGCTGCGGACTTGGGGTGGTTGTGGAAGAGATAGACCTCCACGACCTCGCCTTTCTCCCGAGCCGCCTCGATCTCGACCAGGATCTGGCCGACGAGCGGCGTGATCGCCTCGACCGAGGTCGGAACGGATAGCGCGCTGCCCTGACTCAGCTCGGTATCGGAGACCAGCGAGTGGACGCGTTCTCCGATCGTCCAAATCTTTTCCGTCTTACCGGGCAACGCGCCAAGCGTGCGCGTCGCAAATTCCACGAGCACCTCGTTGAATCGGCCGACAAGACCCTGATCCGAGCCAAAGAGCACGGCGCCAATCGACGGGGTTTCAGCCCCTTTTTTGGCGACCGCGTG